>NZ_JBSGFD010000267.1:0-9429 GCF_053603215.1 Kitasatospora sp. NPDC004240
CGCGAAGTCACGCCCGACCAGGTCCGGCGCCGGCGGCACGCTCCGGTCCGCGACCGTCGTGCGGACCGCGCGCCGCAGGTGCCGGCCGACGATCCCGCGCTCGCGCATCAGCCGGGCGACCCGCTTGTGGTTCACCACACCGTGCCGCTCCCGCAGTTCACGGGTGATCCTCGGGACGCCGTAGGCGCCGTTCGACTCGCTGTGGATCACCTCGATCCGAGCGCCCAGGTCCTCGTCGGCGGACCGGCGCTCGGCCCGGGCGGCCGCCGCGGCGATCCACCGGTAGAAACCGGATGCCGACACGTCCAGGACCCGGCACAGCCGCTGCACCCCGTACAGGTCACGGTGGTCGGAGATGAACCGCCAGCGGCCGGTCATCGGCCCATCTCCTTGGCAAAATACTGGGCTGCCTTCCGCAGGATCTCCTTCTCCAGCTCCAGCTCACGGACCTGCTTGCGCAGCCGGCGCAGTTCCTCGCGCTCGGCCGAGGTCAACGGGCCCTCACCGTTCGTGCCCGACGACGACTCGGCCCGCGATCGTGCGACCCACTGGCGCAGCGACTCCGGGTTGACACCCAGCTCGCGTGCCACCGACGGGATGCGCCGCCCGCTGGACTCCACCAGCGCGACCGCGTCCCGCTTGCACTCTCCCGAGTACCTCGCAGTACCCATGAGGACATCCTCTCCACGGATCCGAAGATCCGCTTCTCAGAAGTGTCCACGGTTCGGGGTAAAGCCCAACCCGTACCGTAACCGGAGTCGTGGACGAACCTGCCCGAGGGGAAGGACGAGCCCGCGACCGGCCCCGTAGTGGAGCCGTCGCGGTCATGAGATGAGTCTCTGGCCGTGGGCGCTCTTCGCGGAAGTAGGGTCACTTCAGCACAGGCCCGTCGCGCGTCGCCACGGAGTCGGGAGGTGCTGGTTACAGGGTGCCGCGGGTAGCCGCCACTCTCCTGGCCGCTGGCGCTTGTTTCAACGCGGCCGGCGATTCAGCGGTGTTCGGGGTTCTCGAAGTCGAAGCGGCAGCCGGCGTCCCACTCGGAGCGCTGGTTGCCGTGGGCGGGGATGCCGCCGGCGTCCTTGAGCATGCGGGCCAGGTGGAGCTGGTTCCAGGTCATGAAGGTGGCGTTGCGGTTGGTGAAGTCGTTCTCCGGGCCACCCGAGCCCTCGTCCAGGTACGACGGCCCCGGGCCCGCCTCGCCGACCCACCCGGCGTCGGCCTGCGGCGGGATCACGTAGCCCAGGTGCTGCAGGCTGTAGAGCACGTTCATGGAGCAGTGCTTCGCACCGTCCTCGTTCCCGGTGATCAGACAGCCACCGACCCGACCGTAGTAGGCGTACTGGCCCTGGGAGTTGAGGATCGACGAGCAGGCGTACAACCGCTCGATGACCTTCTTCATGACTGAAGAGTTATCTCCCAACCACACAGGACCGGCTAACGTGAGGATGTCCGCGCTCATCACCTTCGAGTAGATGACCGGCCACTCGTCGGTCTCCCAGCCGTGCTCCGTCATGTCCGGCCACACACCGGTCGCGATGTCGATGTCCACCGCGCGCAGGACCTCCACCTCAACGCCCTGCCGTTCCATGATCCCGGTGCTGACGTCGATCAGGCCTTGCGTGTGGCTCCGCTCAGGGGAGCGCTTGAGCGTGCAGTTGATCACCAAGGCACGCAGGTCCCTGTAGGACGTCGGCGGTTCCGACATGAATGCATCTCCTTCGTGCGGGGCCGCGCGCAGCGGTGTCCGGCGCCGGTTCTCGCAGCCGCTCTGCTGCCGTCCCCTCCACTCCAGCAGATCCCGGGCGCCTCCGCCCGGCACGTTCGGCCACCTGCTTGATGCGCCGGCCATCGCTACATCCGGGCACCACAGTGATCGATCGGTAGGTGACCTCACGGCCGTCAGGCAGGAGCAGCCTGACGGGCTCGACCTTCAACTGGCACTCGAATCGATTGCCGGGCTGGCGTAGGGCGACTTCCACCATTGGCGCGACGGTTTGAGCGAGGTCCCACGAGGAGGAAGTGAAGGCGAAGCGGCCGACGCTGGGCGCATCGGAGAGCCGGAATTCGATCCTGATGTCGGGCTTAGGGCCGACGCCCGCCTTGGCCGCCGCCCGCCTCGCGGTCCAGGTGGGTCCGCACCCACACGGCAGAGCAGCTCGGATCGAAGGTTGGAGGAAGCGGTGGCCGTCACAGACGTGGTCGGAACCTCGCGCACCTCGCCTCACCAGTCGAACGGAGAAAGGCTCCGGGGCGTCCGGGAGGATCGACAAGGCGGTCCTGTCGGTGACCACCCGGTATGCCGCGCTGTCCACGTCCGCCTGCGCTCGGCTGAGGCCGCCGAGCGACGAGGCGATCGTCTCCGCGAGATCCTGCTCCGGGACTGTGAAGCACCACGTGTGGTCCGCACTGACACGTCCGGCCACACCGCCGCTCCGAGCATGGAGGCTTGAACCCTCGGCGCCGCTGACGAGCATCGTCGGAACGGATGACATCGGACCCACCCTTGGTTGCTGACGAGAGGTCCGAGTGTCCGGGCCAGGCCCGATTTGGTTCGGCTGCGGAATCCAGGTAGCGGCCCGCCACCTGCAGGTCGCGGGCCGCTGGACGGATCAGGCCGCCTGGCCGAAGTCGCCCTGATAGGGCGGTGCGAGCCACGGGTCGGGCTGGTCGAGCCAGTGGATCTCCACCCGGCCGGGTCCGTCGAAGAGGTTATAGCCGCGACGGCCCTTCATCACCACCACTCGGCGGATCACCAGCCGGAGCAGTTCGCGGCGCAGCGGGAGATCCGCCTGGTCCCAGGCCTTCCGGATCCGGGCGTCCTCCATGAGGAAGCTGACATCCAGGCGTTTCGGCGTCGCAGCGGTCACGCGCTTCTTCGCGTTCTCCAGCGCTGTCCGCGCCTCCATCTGGAGCCGCGGCAGATGCGTGTCGAACGGCGGGTCGAAGAGGCCCGATGCCTGCTGCTCCGCCAGGCGCTGGATCCCGGCTTCCGCCGACTTCAGCGCGGCGATGGCGTCTGCGAGTTCCTCCACGTTCTCCGGGTGTTGCAGCCCGGCCCAGCGCTCGGCGGCGATCAGGAGCAGCGGATCGTCCGGCGTGGCCGCGTTCATCCGGGAGAACCAGGCCTCGGTGACGTACCCCTCAATACACTGACAGTCCACCGAAACGGGAGACGGGCAGTGGTCGCCCTGGACCGCCCGCCAGCACCGGTAGTTGTGCGAGTCCGCCGATGCGCCCCCGCGGCAACCGCGGCACTTCACCGCGTCCGTGAGGAGTTTCGTCACCGTCCCCTTGCGGGCCGCCTGTTCGGGTGTCGTGAAGGCGTACCCGGCCGTCACCTGGCGGGCCCGGGTCAGGAGGTCATGCGGAATCGGCTCGACTCCTTCCGCGAAGACCCCGACGCGGTTGCCCTCGCCGTCCCGGTACGCCTGGAACCGTCCCTGCGTGGACGCGTGCCGGCGAGGGGCGACCTGCCAGCCCTCGTACACGGGGTTGCGCAGGATGCGGCAGATCGCGTTCGCCTGCCACCGTCCCCCGACGGGGCCCGGTACCGGGTTCGGCCCGGAGTTGAGCGCCTTCGCGACGGTTCGCTGTGAGAACCCGTCCGCGACGCAGCTCACGATGTGCATCACGATGCGCCACTCGTCGGGGACGTGATGGAGCTTCCTCGCCCCGTCCGCGCGCAGGCCGTAGGGGGCCATCTGCGTCCACTGGCCGCGGGCCCGCTTCGCCCCCTTGGTGGTCTTGATGTTGTACGAGAGCCGCACGGAGCGCTCACGTGCCTGCTCCGCCCGGTCGATGATCCGGCGCCGGGCGCGTTCGCTCGAGCTGTCGAGCCTGTCGTAGTCGAAGATGACCCGGGCCTTGCCGAGGATCGGGCCGATGTCGTCGATGCCCTTGCGGGTGAAGCGGTCCAGGAACGCGCACCAGAGCGCCGGCACCTCACCGGCCAGAAATCGCGGCGAGCGCCCTGTCGAACTCGGGCCGCTCGATGTCGCTCCAGGCGGACAGATTGTCCACCCAGACGTGGCGGACGCGGTAGCCCTCACGGGCGGCCCAGGCCCGGCCGCTGTCCTCCTGGGCCTGGATGGAGGTCAGATCTCGGGGGTCCTCATGACGAACCACACGCGATTTGCGCAGGTAGAGGTCGACGTACGGGAGGTCGGACATCACTCGGCTTCCGTTCGGGGCGGGCCATCATGGCACGCGATCGCGGCTGACAGAGTGTTCCACCGACCCAGACCGGGCCGGCCAGGGTGAGGATGTCGGCGGCCATCACCTGCGAGTAGATGACCGGCCACTCGTCGGTCTCCCAGCCGTGCTCCGTCATATCGGGCCAGACGCCGGTGGCGATGTCGATGTCGACCGCGCGGATGACGTCGACCTGGACGCCCTGGCGTTCCATGATGCCGGTCGAGATGTCGATCAGGCCCTGGGTGTGGCTGCGCTCGGGTGAACGCTTGAGGGTGCAGTTGATCACCAGGGCACGCAGGCCGGCGTAGGACGCGGGTGGCTCCGACATCGGGGGCTCCTTCGGGGCGGCGCGGGGGCTCGTCGGCAGTGAGTCCACCAGGTCGTACGGCGTGGTGGGGGTGCCGCTGGGCCGGTTGCCCCGGATTGGGGCCCGTTCCGGTGTACGGGGCCGTCCGCTCCCGGGGCCGCGCGGTGGGGCGGCCCCGGGGCGGGGGTCAGGCGGAGGTCGGGGTGGTGGCGAGGTGGGTGGACCACTTGGCGCGCCAGGCGAGGGCGGAGGTGACGCCCTCGGTGATGGTGCGGCGCGGGGTCCAGTGGAGGAGGGTGCGGGCGGTGTCGACGGTGGTGTAGCAGCCGATGACGTCGCCGGGGCGGGGGCCGGCCTCGCGGACGTCGAGCTTGGCGCCGACGGCCTCCTCGAAGGCGGCGATGAGTTCGCGGACGGTGGTGCCCTCGCCGGTGCCGACGTTGATGACGCGGTAGCGGTCGTCGGCGCCGGGGGCGACGACCTCGTCGAAGCGGGTGAGGGCGGCGACGTGGGCGTCGGCGAGGTCCTGGACGTGGATGTAGTCGCGGATGCCGGAGCCGTCGCGGGTCGCCCAGTCGACGCCGGTGACGGTGAACGGAGTGCCGTTGGCGTGGGACTCGATCAGCTTGCCGAGGGCGTGGGTGGGGTTGAGGTCCTGCAGGCCGGTGCGCAGCCGGGGGTCGGCGCCGATGGGGTTGAAGTAGCGCAGCGTGATGACCCGGAGGCCGTCGGCGCCGGAGCCGCGGGTCCAGTCCTGGAGGACCTGCTCCATCATCTGCTTGGTGCGCGCGTACGGGCTGTTGGCGTCGACCGGGCAGGTCTCGTCGACCCGGGCGTCCGGGGTGGGCGCGTAGATGGAGCCGGAGCTGCTGAACACGACGCGGGTGCAGCCGTTGCGCTGGAGGGACTCCAGGAGGTCGACGGTCTTGCCGACGTTCTCCCGGTAGTAGTGGAGCGGGCGGGCGACCGAGTCCGGTACGACGATCTTGGCGGCGCAGTGCAGGACCGCGTCGATGTCCGGGTGTTCGGCGAAGACCCGGTCGAGGAGGCCGGCGTCGGCGATGTCGCCCTGGTAGAAGATCCTGCCCTCGACGAACTCGGCCCGTCCCTTGGAGAGGTCGTCGAGGACGACCGGCGTGACGTCGCGGTCGAGCAGCGCCGAGGCGACGGTGCTGCCGATGTAGCCGGCGCCGCCGGTGATCAGGACCTTCTGCATGCGGTTGCTCCCTCGCGTCGTCCGGACGTGCCGTGGTGACGTCCGGTGAGGGAGGGGACGGTGGTTCGGGCGCGACGGTTCCACCGGGCGGGACGGAACCCGCCGGTCAGCGGGTTCCGGTGCCCGTTCCGCCGCGGTTGCGGCGCCGGAGTGCGAAGCCGATCGCGACCAGGACGACGGCCGCGGCCGCGGTGGCGACGGCGGCCCAGGTGGCGATGGAGTCGGTGTCCTCGGTGTTCGCGACGGCCCTGGCCGAAGGGGTGCCGGTGGGCGCCGGGGCGGTGGGCACGGTCGGGCCGATCGGCGTCGTACCGGTCGTGCCGGTGGTACCGGTGGCGCCCGTGGTACCGGTGGTCCCGGACGTACCCGTCGAGCCGGTCGCCGTGGGCCTGGGCACGGACGTGCCCGGGCCGGGGGGCGTCGGCAGCGTCGGGTCGGAGATCACCGCCTGGGGGATGTCGAGTTCCCGCTCGCCGTGGCCGAGGGAGGGGAAGGCGCAGTCGACGGTGACCTTCCAGTGGCCCGCGGGCAGGGTCTCGCGGGTGGTGTACGTCCCGGGACGGCCCGGTACGGGGACCAGCCGCCAGGGGCCGGCGCTGCGCCCGTCCGCGGAGCTGGCGCTGAGGGTGCCGGCGAACTCCTCGGTGACCGGGTCGTGGTCGTTCTCCCAGGTGGCGACGGCGCTGACGTGGCCGTTGTCCTGGCCGGGGATCTCCAGGTGGATGGTGTCGCCGTGGGCGGCGGCGGGTGTGGCGGTGCCGGCGAGCGCGATGACCGCGGCGACGGCGGCGGTGGCCAGGGCGCTCGGGAGGTTCAGCGGACGGATGCGCATGGGCGGGGCTCCTCGGGTGCTGCGGAGCCCCCGGGCACGGCCACCGCGATGGGTGGCCGTGCCCGGGGGCCGGTGTGTTACAGGGTGCTACGGGGTTCGCGGGGCCGCGTCAGGAGGTCTTCTGCAGCGCCCACGACTGGTAGGCCTGGCCGTTCGGCTTCTGCAGCTCCAGCAGCCAACCGCCGTAGTACCAACGGTTGCTGACGCCGAGGACGAGGGAAGAGCCCTCGGCGGCACTGATGGTGTAGCTGCCGCCCGCGGCCGTCAGCTTCCACTTCTGGGCACCCGCGTCGGAGCACGGCTGCTGCGCCAGGTACTGGCCGGCGACCGCGTTGCCGCCCAGCTGGAGGCACTTGTTGGAGCGGACCGACTTGATCCGGACGGTGCCCGAACCGGAGTCCTCGAAGCTCCACTTCTGGTTGGCGTAGCCGGTGCGCTGGTAGGCGATGGCCACGGTGCCGTCGCTGAGCGAGCTGCCCCACAGGTCGGCCGCCTGGCCGGTCAGGCCGTTCACCATCACGTAGCGGCCGGTGGGCTGCGGCATGCCGCCGTCGGCGGCGGTGCGGAAGGTCACGGCCTTGCCGGGCTTGGAGACGGCGCCCTGGGCGTCCCGGACGGCGATGGCCACGGTGTACGAGGTGCCGGGCGCGAGACGGACCACGCTGACCACGGTGGACTTGACGGTGCCGATGGTCTGGCCGCCCAGCACGACGTCGTAGCCGGTGGCGCCGGGGACGGCCTTCCAGCTCAGCATCACGGAGTTCTGCGTCACCTGGCTCGCCGCCACGTCAGGACCGGTGGTGCCGGGGCCCGCGGTGGGGGTCGGAGTCGGGGTGGTGCCGCCGGTCGGCGACGGGGTCGGGGTGGGGGTGGTGCCGCCGGTCGGCGTCGGCGACGGCGAGGGGGTCTTGGTCGGCGACGCGGTCGGGGTCGGGGTCGGCGTCGGGTTGGGGTTCGGGCCGGTGCCGCCGCCCGCGATCAGGAAGCGGTTGTTGGCGACGTTCCAGTGCGTGGCGAGGTAGCTGCCCGGCTGCGGCGAGGTGCTGTAGTAGTCGTCGTGCCGGCAGTCGAGGCGCATGTCGCTGGCGTTGTCCGGGCAGACGGTGCGCATCTTCGGGTAGTACGGCGTGTCCGAGTAGCACATGATGTCCCACTCGTCGACGCAGTGGCCGCCCTTGCTGGAGTTGGGGGCGTTGTTGCTCACCGCGCCCAGGTTGTGGCCGAGTTCGTGGGCGGCGGTGTGGCCGCCCCAGCAACCGGAGTCCGTACGGCCGTACGAGGGGCCGAAGTTGCTCATGTTGTCCTGGCCCGGACGCTCGTCACCGGCGAAGGTGCCGATGCCGCAGTAGACCTTCGCGTCCGCGAAGATCATGTACTTGCGGTCCTTGCGGTTGAACCCCTGGGCCGCGAGGGCGCGGTTGGTGGCGTTGAAGTCCTGCATCTCGCTCGCCGAGATCTGGACCTTCAGCACCGAGGCGGTGCAGTCGGACTCGGTGACGTAGCGGACGTGCCGCACGCCGCCGGTCTCCTGGGCGCTCGCGTTGTAGATGACGTCGACGTCCGCGGCCCACTTCTTGAACGAGGCCGCGTACTGCGCGAAGCGGTCGTTGCCGGGGGTGCTGACGTACACCACCTGGACGCGGTTGCCGGTGTTGCCGTCACCCTCGCAGACCACGGTGGACCCGGCGGCCGGGCCGGCCGGGGTGCTGCCGCCACCGGCGGCCGGGGTGTCCGAACCGCCGAGCAGCGCCTTCTGGCCGGCGTCGAGCACCGGGGAGGAGCCCTTCAGCAGGTCGGCGGCGGACGGCGCCTGCGCGTCCGAACCCGGGGTCAGGCTGGGCTCCTTGGCGGCCGCGGCGGCCACCGGCGGGACGTCCTTGCGGATGTCCACCTCGCTCGGCGGCGAGTCCGGGCCGTGGCTGCACAGCTGGCCGCTGGAGGCCGGCTGGCCGCTGCCGGTCGGCTGACCGGTGATCGCGCCACCGGCGACCTCCAGCGCACCGGCGCAGCGGTCGCTCGTGGGCAGCGTCAGACCCGCGTAGACCAGGCCGCGTTCGGGCTGGTCCTTGGGTATCTCCTTGATCGGCTCGGCCTTCTTCTCCCGCTGGGGAGCCGGGGCCTGGGTCGCGCCCTCGGCCGTACCGGTCTCGCCGAGGTCACCGGCCTCGAGGTCGGCCGTGCCCGCCTCCGCCCGGTCGGCCGACCCCGCCACCGCGGAGCCGCGCCGTGCGTCCGAGTCCAGGGCGGTCTGGACGCCGAGCGCCCCCGCCACCAGCCCGGCCACCACGGCCACGGCGATCAGCCCGGTACGACGCCCGGACCGGCGACGTCGCCGGCTTCCGGCACGCCGGCCGCCCGGCTCGCCGGGTATGCCGTCCATCCGCTCCGCATCGCCTCGATCGGCGTTCCTGCGTCCCATCGCGTTCCTCTCAGAGTGCGACGGCCCGGTCGCCTCCCGGGCACCGCCGTCCGGGGGAACGGTGGGCGGTGCCGCGGGTGGCCGTTGGGCCTTCCGACACCAGGGAGACCGGGGACAGGTGTTCGGGATAACAGAAACTCTTTCGAAGTTTTTTCGGAGAGGGTTCGACGGGTGCGGGGCGGGTAGGGATGAAGGCCTTTTCCGGAGGGGCTCCTGACGGAGAGTGGTGGGCGAACGGCCCGCGCGGCGGCAGGGCGTGCGGGAGGTCGGGGTGGACGCGGGGTCCGCGTGAGGTCGGGGTGCGGTCGGCGTGCGCAGGACGTCCGGATCGGGGTGGGGTTCGCGTGAGATCGGGGTGGGTTCCCGGGGCACCGGGGTCGCGTGGGGTCGGGGCGGGTTCCCGGGGCACCAGGGTCGCGTGAGGCCCCGGGGGTGGCCACCTCGGACGGGCGCGGCGGTCC
>NZ_JBSGFD010000268.1:0-9312 GCF_053603215.1 Kitasatospora sp. NPDC004240
GTTGACTTTTGGCACGCTGTTGAGTTCTCAAGGAACGGACACTTCCTTCGGACCGCCTTCCAGCGGGCCCTCCGGGCGCTTCGTTCTTTCGTGTTTCCAGCTTATCAGATGTTTTCCGCCCCGGCTTTCCGCCGGAGTTTCACTTCCCTGACTCGCTTTCGCCTTCCGGGACTTGACGCCCCGTCCGACGTTTCAAACTCTAGCCGATCCCCGCTCCGAAAAGCGAATCGGCCGCAACCCATTTAAACGCGCACACCGAAATACGCCTGGCCCACGTCGAGACGCGACCCGGCGCGAACCGGAAGTGATGTTTCAAGGGATTGGCCGCCCCGGGACCGTCCGCGCCGATGCGTGTCCGGTGCTCCCTGCCGAGCGACTAGGAAACACTACGCCCATCCCCGACCGGATGCAAACGGTGGGCAAAGGACAGACGAACCGGCCGGACCCCAGGGGGGAAGGGGTCCGGCCGGCGGTGGGGCGCCCCGAGGGGCGCGGCTCAGTTGTTGGTCGGGAAGCCCAGGTTGATCCCGCCGTGCGAGGGGTCGAGCCAGCGCTGGGTGACCGCCTTGCCGCGGGTGAAGAACTGGACGCCGTCCTGGCCGTACGCGTGGGCGTCGCCGAAGAGGGAGGCCTTCCAGCCGCCGAAGGAGTAGTAGGCAACCGGGACCGGGATCGGCACGTTGATGCCGACCATGCCGACCTCCACCTCGTACTGGAAGCGCCGGGCCGCGCCGCCGTCGTTGGTGAAGATGGCGGTGCCGTTGCCGTAGGGGTTGGCGTTGATGAGGGCGAGGCCCTCCTCGTACGAGGCGACGCGGACCACCGACAGCACGGGGCCGAAGATCTCGTCGTTGTAGACGGACATGCCGGGCTTCACGTGGTCGAACAGCGTGGGGCCGAGCCAGAAGCCGTCCGCGGTCGGCGCGCCGCCGGCGTCCTCGGCGGTGACCGGGTGCTTGCGGCCGTCCACCGACAGCTCGGCGCCGTCGGCGACGCCGGACTCGACGTACGAGGTGACCTTGTCGCGGTGCTGGCCGGTGACCAGCGGGCCCATCTCGGAGTCTCCGTTGCAACCGGGGCCGACCTTGAGGGTGGCGATCCGCTCCTTGATCTTCTCGACCAGCTCGTCGCCGATCGGGTCGACCGCGACCAGGACCGAGACGGCCATGCAGCGCTCGCCGGCCGCGCCGAAGCCGGCGTTGACGGCGGCGTCGGCGCTGAGGTCGAGGTCGGCGTCGGGAAGGACCAGCATGTGGTTCTTGGCGCCGCCGAGGGCCTGGACGCGCTTGCCGTAGCGGGTGCCGGTCTCGTAGACGTACCGGGCGATCGGGGTGGAGCCGACGAAGCTGACGGACTTGATGTCGGGGTGCTCCAGCAGGCGGTCGACGGCGACCTTGTCACCGTGCACGACGTTGAAGACACCGTCCGGCAGGCCGGCCTCCTTCCACAGCCCGGCGAGGAAGTTGGCGGCCGACGGGTCCTTCTCCGAGGGCTTGAGGACGACGGTGTTGCCGGCCGCGATGGCGATCGGGAAGAACCACATCGGCACCATGGCCGGGAAGTTGAAGGGCGAGATGACCGCCACCGGGCCGAGCGGCTGGCGGATCGAGTACACGTCGATGCCGGTGGAGGCCTGCTCGGTGAAGCCGCCCTTGATGAGCTGGGGGATGCCGCAGGCGTACTCGACGACCTCCAGGCCGCGGGCGATCTCGCCCAGCGCGTCCGAGTGGACCTTGCCGTGCTCGGAGACGATGATCGCGGCCAGCTCGTCCCTGCGGGCGTTGAGCAGCTCACGGAAGGCGAAGAGCACCGTGGTGCGCTTGGCCACGGAGGCGGTGCGCCACTCGGCGAAGGCCGAGGCGGCGGCGGCCACGGCCGCGTCGACCTCGGCGATCCCCGCGAAGTCGACGTGGCCCGCGACCTGGCCGGTGGCCGGGTCGAAGACGTCGCCACGGCGGGGAGCGGTGCCGGCGGTGGCGACGGGCCCGCCGCCGATCCAGTGGGTGATGTGCTTGCTCAAGGTCGTCTGCCTCCGAAGTCCCGGGCGGCACTCCTGCCGCCGGTCCCTTGTGTGGCGCCGCCCGGGAGTGGGCCGGGCGACGGGATCACGGGGCTACCGCGCTCAGCACCCAGTCTGCTGGGCTCCGGGGCCGGCCTCAACGAACAGGCTGACGGGGATCGGGGATTCAGCCTTACAGGTCGTAGGTCGTGCCGCCCGAACGGGGGAAACCCCGCGGCCGCGGCACCGGCGCTCACGCCTCCTCGGCGTCCTCCAGGTACGGATCGTGCAGTCCGTCCGCGCCCTCCTGGGTCTCCAGCAGGTCCAGCCGCAGGTCCTGCGACCAGGCGAGGGCCCAGCGCTTGAGCTCCGCGACCCCGCCCGTCACCGGGCCGCGGGCCCGGAAGCGGCCGTCGGTCGCCTCGGCCAGCGTCTCCAGCCGGTCGGCCAACACCGTGGGCTCGAACTCCGCGTCCAGCGCGCCGGCCAGCGCGAGCAACTCGCCCTCGCGGTAGCAGGTGGTGAGCGCGTGGACGTCGACCAGGTCGCGCGGCAGTCCCCGGTCCGCCAGCAGCACGGTGGCCAGCGCGGCCGCGTCCTCCAGGGCGGCCACGGTGATCTCCAGCGGGGCCGCCGCTGCGGCCAGGTCGAGCCGGACCGGCCGGTGTGCGAGCGGCTCCTTGCGCAGCTCCACCCCGTGGGTGCGGCCGCCCAGGGTGAGCCGGACGGTGAGCTGCTCCAGCCGCGGGGTGCCGGGCCGTTCGGTGACGTCGCCGCCGGCCGCGCGGTAGGCGCCGGCGAGCTCGGCGGCGACCGCGGGGAGGTCGGCGTCGCCGCCGGCCACCAGGGTGAGGCCGTCCTGAGCGGCGGCGGGTACGCCGTGGGCGCGCAGCGCGTGTCCGCCGGCCAGGGCGAGGCCGAGCCGGTCGCAGACCGGTCGGGCGAGCTCGATCAGCCGGAGCTGGGCCGGGGCCGGGCGGAGGGACGCGTCGACGACGTCCGGGGCGGTGGTCACGGTTCCAGTCTGGCGCGCCCGCGGCCCGCGCGGCAGGCGGAGCCCCGCCGGAGCGGTCGGTACCCGCGCGGGTGCGGGCCGCCGCTACCCGCCGCCGAGCCGGGCGGCGGCGTCGTGCAGGGCGAGTTCCAGGAGGACGGGGTCGTTGAGCCGTCCGGAGCCGTCCGGCGGGACGAGCCAGCGCACGCCTCGGCCGCGCCGGGAGGGGTGCGGGACGACGACCCAGGTGCCGTCGCCGGCGCAGCGCACCCCGGTGCCCACCCAACGGGCGGCGGTGCCGACGGGGACGAGGAAGCCTACGGTCCCGTCCGCGGGGTCGGTGAGCACCGGACCGAGGAAGCCGGTGCCCAGCAGGTCGACGGCGGGCCGGCCGAGCCGGCCGGGCACCGAGAGGACGTCCCAGCCCCGGCCTGCGGGCAGCAGCACCAGGCCGAGGCCGGTGCGTTCCCAGTCCCGGCGGCAGGCCTCCGGGTCGGCGGCGGCCGAGGTGAGCCACTCCAGCGCGGTGTTCCCGGTGTCCGCGGCGGCCCAGGCGTCCCTGTTGCTCCCGGCGACCCAGGTGTTCCCGCTGTTCCCACTGTGCTCCATGCCCGTCCCCGTTCCTTCCGGCGTGCCCGGTGGTGGTGCGACGGGAACGCGAGGGACCCGCCGCCACCAGGGAGAGGGGGACGGCGGGTCTCTCTTACACGCTTTCCGTGAGCGCCGCCCGAGCGGCGGGGCTCGGCCGGCGGATCAGCTGCGGCTCAGCTGTCGAAGCCGAGGCCCAGCCGGTCGAGCGTGCGCAGCCAGAGGTTGCGCCGGCCCGAGTGACGGTCGGAGCGGTCCAGGGACCACTGGGTGATCCCGATCCCGGCCCAGCGCACCGGTTCGGGCGGGAACGGCAGCGGCTTGCGGCGGACCATCTCCAGCGCGGTGCGCTCGGTGCGGGCGCCGGCCAGCAGGTCGAGCATCACCTCCGCGCCGAAGCGGGTGGCGCCGACGCCGAGGCCGGTGTAGCCGGTGGCGTAGGCGACCCGGCCGCGGTGGGCGGTGTCGAAGAACGCGGAGAAGCGGGTGCAGGTGTCGATGGCGCCGCCCCAGGCGTGGGTGAAGCGCAGGCCCTCCAGTTGGGGGAAGCAGCGGAAGAAGTTGCCGGCAAGGGTCTTGAAGGTCTCGGGACGCTGGTCGTAGTCGCCGCTGACCCGGCCGCCGTAGTGGTAGACCGCGTCGTAGCCGCCCCAGAGGACGCGGTTGTCGGCGGTGAGCCGGAAGTAGTGGAACTTGTTGGCGCTGTCGCTGAGGCCCTGGCGGCCCTTCCAGCCGATGGCGCCGAGCTGATCGTCGGTGAGCGGTTCGGTCATCAGCGCGTAGTCGTAGACCGGGACGACGTACGGGCGGACCCGTTTGAGCAGGGACGGGAAGACGTTGGTGCCGAGCGCGACCCGGCGGGCGCGGACCCGGCCGTACGGGGTGCGCACGGCCATGCCGGTGCCGTGCTCGCGCAGGTCGAGCGCGCGGGTGCGTTCGTGGATCCGTACGCCCAGGGTGAGGCAGGCGGCCTTGAGGCCCCAGGCGAGTTTGGCGGGGTGGAGCATCGCCACGCCGTCGCGGTCCCAGACGCCGCCGAGGAAGGTGGGCGAGTCGACCTCGGCGCGCAGGGCGTCGCCGTCCAGGACGGTGAGGTCGAGGCCGTAGCGGGTGACGGCCTCGGCGACCTCGTGCAGTTCGGCGAGCTGGTGGGGCTCGGTGGCGACGTCGATCTCGCCGGTGCGTTCCCATTCGGCGTCGATGTCGTAGCGCCGCAGGGTCGCCTCGATGCCATCCAGGTTGGCGGCACCGAGGCGTTCCAGCCGGCCGAGGTCGGCGGGCCAGCGTTGCAGGCCGTTGCCGAAGCCGTGGGTGAGGCTGGCGGCGCAGAACCCGCCGTTGCGTCCGGAGGCCGCCCATCCCACCTCGTGGCCCTCGATCAGGACGACGTCCAGCGAGGGGTCGCGCTCCTTGGCGAGGAGGGCGGTCCAGAGGCCGGAGTAGCCGCCGCCGACGACCAGCAGGTCGCAGGCGGTGTCGCCGACGAGGGCCGGCAGGGCCTGCGGCCGGCCCGGGTCCTCCAGCCAGAAGGGGGTGGGCCTGGCATCACCGAGCGCGCGGGCGGGGTCCATGCATTATCAGCCACTTTCTTCACATAGAGCGGTACTTGACCTTGCGTCAGGCAGCCGCCTTGCGGCGGTTGCCGAGCCACTGGCCGGCCACGGTGAGCACGACCGCGGCGATGAACATCGCGGTGCCGATGACGTTCACCTGCACCGGGATGCCGCGTTGGGAGGCGCCCCAGACGAACATCGGGAAGGTGACCGTGGTCGGTCCCGAGTTGAACTGGGTGATGATGAAGTCGTCGAAGGAGAGCGCGAAGCTGAGCAGCGCGCCGGCCGCGATGCCGGGGGCGGCGAGCGGCAGGGTGACCCGCAGGAAGGTCTGCGCGGGAGTGGCGTAGAGGTCCTGGGCGGCCTGTTCGAGCCGGGGGTCCATGCTCATCACGCGGGCCTTGACGGCGGTCACCACGAAGCTGAGGCAGAACATGATGTGCGCGATCAGGATGGTGGTGAAGCCGAACGGGACGCGCATGTTGAGGAAGAGCGTGCCGAGCGAGGCGGCCATCACCACCTCGGGCATGGCCATCGGCAGGAAGATCAGCCCGGTGGCGGCGCCGCGGCCGCGGAAGCGGTAGCGGGCGAGCGCGAAGGCGACCAGGGTGCCGAGCACGGTGGCGCCGATGGTGGCGGCGACCGCGATCTGCAGGCTGAGGGTGAGCGATTGGCACATGTCGGCGACGCCGCAGGGGTCGGTCCAGGCGTCGGTGGAGAACTCGTTCCACTCGTAGTTGAACTTGCCGACCGGCTTGTTGAACGAGAAGGCGAGCACCACCAGGTTGGGCAGCACCAGGTAGGCCAGTGCGAGCAGGCCGGCCAGCACCACCAGGTGGGCCCGGATCCACTTGATCACTCGGGACATCAGACCAGTTCCTCCGTCCCGGCCTTGCGCATGTAGACCGTCACCACGCCCAGGATCAGGGCCATCAGGATGAAGCTCAGGGCGGCCGCCGTCGGGTAGTCGAGCACGTTCAGGAACTGCTTCTGGATGCCGTTGCCGACCATCTGCTCGCTCGGCGAGCCCAGCAGCTGGGCGTTGATGTAGTCGCCCGAGGCGGGGATGAAGGTGAGCAGCGTGCCGGCCACCACGCCGGGCAGCGAGATCGGGAAGGTCACCGTGCGGAAGGTGGTGAAAGGCCGGGCGTACAGGTCCCCGGCCGCCTCGTGCAGGCGCGGGTCGATGCGCTCCAGCGAGGTGTACAGCGGCAGGATCATGAACGGCAGGAAGTTGTAGGTGAGGCCGCAGACCACGGCGAGCGGGGTGGCGAGCACCCGTTCGCCGGAGGTGAGGCCGAGGGCGCTCGTGACGTCCAGGACGTGCAGCGCGTTGAGCGCGCCGACCACCGGGCCGCCGTCCGAGAGGATGGTCTTCCAGGCCAGCGTGCGGATGAGGAAGCTGGTGAAGAACGGCGCGATCACCATGATCAGGATGACGTTGCGCCAGCGCCGGCCCGCCTTGAAGGCGATGGTGTACGCGAGCGGGTAGCCGATGGCCAGGCAGAGCACGGTGGCCGTGCCCGCGTACAGGAACGAGCGCAGGAAGTGCGGGTAGTACTCGACCAGGGCGTCCCAGTAGGTGGCGAAGTGCCAGGTGACCCGGAAGCCCTCCTCCAGCGAGCCGGTCTGCAGCGAGGTGGAGGCCTGGTAGACCATCGGCACCGCGAAGAAGACCAGCAGCCAGGCGAGTCCGGGCAGCAGCAGCCAGTACGGGGTGAGCCGGCGCCGGGGGCGGGTCGCCGGTTCCGCGAGGGGGGTGCTGTCGGGGGGTACGGCCTGCGGCGGCGCCGCGGGGGTGGTGGTGGTCATGCGGCGGCCTCCCCGGTGCCGGCGTCGATGGCCTGGGTGGCGTCGAGGGCGAAGGAGTGGGCCGGGTTCCAGTGCAGGACGACCGGGGCGCCGGTGGTGATCCGGGCGTCGCGCTCCATGTTCTGCTCGAAGACCGCGACCTCCTGGCCGGCGTCGGTGCGCACCAGGTACTGGGTGGAGACGCCGATGAAGCTGGAGTCGACGACGGTGCCGGTGAGCCGGTTGCGGCCGTCGGCGACCTCGGCCGAGCCGTGCTCGATGGTGATCTTCTCGGGGCGGACGCCGAGGTGGACCCGGTCGCCGGCGGCCGAGCAGCGGGCCTTCGGCACGGCGAGGCGCACGCCGCCGGCGGTGAGCAGCAGGTCGTCGCCCTCGCGGCCGGAGACCTCGGCGGGCAGCAGGTTGGACTGGCCGAGGAAGTTGGCCACGAAGGTGGTGGCGGGGTTCTCGTAGAGGTCGGCGGGGGCGCCGAGCTGTTCGACCCGGCCGCCGTTCATCACCGCGATGGTGTCGGCCATGGTCATGGCCTCCTCCTGGTCGTGGGTGACGTGGACGAAGGTGATGCCGACCTCGGTCTGGATGCGCTTGAGCTCCAGCTGCATCTGGCGGCGGAGCTTGAGGTCGAGGGCGCCGAGCGGCTCGTCGAGGAGCAGCACCCGCGGGTGGTTGATGAGGGCGCGGGCGACGGCGACGCGCTGCTGCTGGCCGCCGGAGAGCTGGTGCGGCTTGCGCCGGGCGTACTGACCGAGTTCGACGAGTTCGAGCATCTCGTCGACCTGCTTCTTCACGTCCTTGCGGCCGCGCCGGCGCAGGCCGAAGGCGACGTTCTCGAAGATGTCGAGGTGCGGGAAGAGCGCGTAGCTCTGGAAGACGGTGTTCACCGGGCGCTTGTAGGGGGGCAGGGCGGTGACGTCCTGGTCGCCGATGAGGACGGTGCCGGTGGTGGGCTCCTCCAGACCGGCGATCATGCGCAGGGTGGTGGTCTTGCCGCAGCCGGAGGCGCCGAGCAGGGCGAAGAAGGAGCCCTGGGGGACGGTCAGGTCGAGCGGGTGGACGGCGGTGAAGGAGCCGTAGGTCTTGCCTATGCCGGTGAGGCGGACGTCTCCGCCGGACGCGTCGCGCAGCTGGTCTGTCATGAGGGGTTCTCTCTGGTCTCGGCCGTCGGGGTGGGGCGCGCCGGGTCAGGCGCCGATGAGCTTGGAGAACTTCTCCTCGAAGTCGCTCTCCTCGCTCTCGGTGAGGCTGCGGAAGACGAACGACTTGGCGGCCATCTCCGGGGTGGGGACGACCAGGGGGTTGGCCGCGCTGTCCGGGTCGATGGCGGCGAGTTCTTCCTTCATGCCGCTGACGGCGGAGACGAAGCCGATGCCCGCGGTGAGCTGGGCCGCGATCTTCGGCTGGTAGTAGAAGTCGATGAGCTTCTCGGCGTTGGTCTTGTGCTGGGCCTTGGCCGGGATCAGCAGGTTGTCGGTGGAGGCGAGGAAGCCCTTCTCCGGGATGACGAACTCGATGTCGGGGTTGTCGGCCTTGAGCTGGATCAGGTCTCCGCCCCAGGCGAGGCAGGCGGCGATGTCGCCGGAGGAGAGTTCCTGGCCGTAGTCGTTGCCGGTGAAGCGGCGGATCTGCTTGTTGTCGACGGCCTTCTGCAGGCGGGCCACGGCGGCGCCGTAGTCGTCGGCGGTGAACTTGGCCGGGTTCCTGCCCATGTCGAGCAGGGTGATGCCGACGGTGTCGCGCATCTCGGAGAGGAAGGTGACCCGTCCCTTGAGGTCGGGGTCGTCGAGGAGCTGGGAGACGCTGGTGACCTCCTTCCCCTTGGTGGCCTTCCTGTTGTAGGCGATGACGGTCTGGATGCCGGACCAGGGGTAGGAGTAGAGCCGGCCGGGGTCCCAGTCGGGGGCGCGGAAGCGGGACTCGACGTTGGTGATCGCGGTGGTGACGTTGGCCGGGTTGAGCTTCTGGGCCCAGCCCAGGCGGATCATCCGGGCGGCCATCCAGTCGGTGAGGACCACCAGGTCGCGGCCGGTGTCCTGGCCGGCCGCGAGCTGCGGCTTGACCTTGCCGAAGAACTCGACGTTGTCGTTGACGTCCTCGGTGTACCGGACCTTGATGCCGGTGGCGGCGGTGAAGGCCTCCAGGGTGCCGTGCTTCTCCTTGTCGTTCTCGTCGGTGTCGACGTAGAGCGGCCAGTTGGAGAAGTTGACCTCCTTCTCGCGCTCGGAGAGGTCCTCGGCGGCGTTCGCGGCGGAGTCGCCCGGGGCGCCGGTGCGGGCCGGCGGGCCACCAGTACGAGGACGATCCGCCGGCACGCCCAGCCGGGCGCCCAACGCCGCGCGCTGATCCGACGCGAATTATGAGACACGGCC
>NZ_JBSGFD010000269.1:0-9291 GCF_053603215.1 Kitasatospora sp. NPDC004240
GCGGCGGCCCGCAGTGGCACATCGAAGGCCACTCCTTCGAGCTCAAGTTCCGAGCTGCCGGATTCCGCCAGTACGTACGACAGCCACCCCAGCCCCGAGCGGCTGGCCCGCGAGGTCAACCTGACGCTGCCGCCCGGCCTGGCGATCAGCTCGACCGCCCCGTACAAGTGGCGCGACCGCGGCATGGTGCCGCGCAGCCCGCACGACCAGGCGGTCTGCGAGGTGCTCAGCCGCACCCTCGGCATCGCCGTCACCTACGAGCAGCTCTGGGGCCCGATGGGCGGCCGCCGCGGCGCCAAGATCCTCTCGCCCCGGCTGCTCACCGACCCGTGGACGGCCGACACCGCGCAGACCGCGCTGCGCGAGACGGCCACCGACGCCGGGCCGGTCAGCCTCACCGACCTGTTCCGCGGCGCCGAACTCGAACAGGCCGCCCGGCGGCTGGCCACCCCACCGCCCCCGGTGACCGGCGGCGAGGGCGCGCTGCGGATCACCCCCACACTGACCGCCGACCTGCGGCAGTCGTACCGGGGCAAGCTGCGGCTGGAACGCGCCTGCGGCGGCGGCCTGGTCCTCGGCCCGGCCCGCGCCGAACTCGCCATGGTCGCCAAGCTGCTGGAGCTCGGCGGCTACGACGAGGCGCTGGGCCGGGAGCTGTACGGCGCGGCCAGCCGGCTGGCCCGGCTGATCGGCTGGGCCGGCTACGACCTCGGCCACGACGCCCTCGCCCAACGCGCCTGCGCCGCCGCGCTGCGGGCCGCCCACGTCGGCGGCGACCCCCGGCTCGCGGTGGACGTCGCGGGCTGCCTGGTGGCACAGGCCACTCACAGCGCGGCGGGGCGGGAACCGGCGGCGGTCGCGCTGCTGACGGCCGCGCTGGAGACCGCGGGGGAGGCGCTCGCCCCGGCGGACCGGGCGGTGCAGCTCGGGCGGATCGCCCGTGCGCACGGGCGGAGCGGCGCGGTGCGGGACGCGCGGACGGCGGCGGAGCTGGCGGTCGGGGCGCTGGGCGCGGTACCGGGCGGGTCGGTCGAGGGGGCGGTGGCGGGTGGAGGGATCGGGGACGCCGGGGCCGTCGGGGAGGCGGGGGTCGGGGACGCCGGGTCCGGGGCGGTCGGGCTCGGGGTGACCGGGAGCGGTGCGCTGGTGCTCGGGCTGGTGGGGGAGGCGTACCTCTTCCTCGGCGACCACGAGCGCGCCCGGCCGCTGCTCGCCACCGCGGTGGCCGGCCTCGGCGAGGGCCGCGCCCGGGCCAGGGCGCTGCTGATGGTCCGTCTGGCCGACTCCTACCGTCGCACCGGCGAGCACGGGGAGGCCGCCCGGATCGCCGAGCGGGCCAGGTCGCTGGCCGCGGGCATGCAGTCCGAACGGGTGGCCCGGGCGCTGCGCGACTTCGACGCCGCCTCACGGGTGGTATTGCCGGGTGAGCGCTGAGTGGCTTGCGGTACCCTGAGCCCATGCGAACCGTGCGCCTGCTCCTTAGCCGGCCGCGCTGACCAGGACCGGCTGAGCCTTCGGGCGGTGCCGGAGTCGGCGTGGCGTCCCCTCCTGCGAGGGGCTTTTTTGTTTTCGCCGCCTGTGATTTCGCCGCCCGCTGCGTTCCGGGGAGTCGGCCGAGTGCCGGTCGCCAACTGACATCGATGGAGCTTGAAGGACCATGAGCGAGACGACACCTGCGTCCGGTGCGGCCGAGGCCGCCACCGAGCCCTTCCGCTACGGCGCCACCCTGGCGGCGGAGATCGAGTCCCGCTGGCAGGACATCTGGGAGAAGGAGGGGACGTTCAACGCCCCCAACCCCACCGGTGCCCTGGCCGACCCGGCCTCCGGCGACGTCTCCGCGAAGCCGCACAGCTTCATCATGGACATGTTCCCGTACCCCTCGGGCGCGGGTCTGCACGTCGGCCACCCGCTGGGCTACATCGCCACCGACGTGTACGCCCGCTACCAGCGGATGACCGGCCACAACGTCCTGCACACCCTGGGCTACGACGCCTTCGGCCTGCCCGCCGAGCAGCACGCCGTCGCCACCGGCCAGCACCCCCGGATCACCACCGAGGCGGCCATGGCCAACATGCGCCGCCAGCTGCGCCGTCTGGGCCTGGGCCACGACTCGCGCCGGTCGATCGCCACCATCGACCCGGACTACTACCGCTGGACCCAGTGGATCTTCCTGCAGATCTTCAACTCCTGGTTCGACCCCGAGGCCGGCAAGGCCCGCCCGATCGCCGAGCTGGTCGCCCGGTTCGAGTCCGGTGACCGGCCGACCCCGGACGGCCGCGCCTGGGCCGAGCTGAGCGGCGCCGAGCGCGACGAGGTGCTGGGCGAGTACCGGCTGGCGTACGCCAAGGAGGTGCCGGTCAACTGGTGCCCCGGCCTGGGCACCGTGCTGGCCAACGAGGAGGTCACCGCGGACGGCCGCTCCGAGCGCGGCAACTTCCCGGTGTTCAAGTCCAACCTGCGCCAGTGGATGATGCGGATCACCGCGTACTCCGACCGCCTGATCTCCGACCTGGACCTGCTGGACTGGCCCGAGGCCATCAAGCTGCAGCAGCGCAACTGGATCGGCCGCTCCGAGGGCGCCCGGGTCGACTTCGCGGTCGGCACCGACCGGATCACCGTCTTCACCACCCGTCCGGACACCCTGTTCGGCGCCACCTACATGGTCCTGGCGCCCGAGCACGAGCTGGTCGACACCGTCGTCCCCGCCGCCTGGCCGGCCGGCGTCCCGGAGAAGTGGACCGGCGGGGCCGCCACCCCGGCCGAGGCCGTGGCCGCCTACCGCGCGGCCGCCGCCGCCAAGTCGGACGTCGAGCGCCAGGTCGAGGCCAAGGTCAAGACCGGCGTCTTCACCGGCGCGTACGCCACCAACCCGGTCAGCGGCGAGCCCGTCCCGGTCTTCATCGCCGACTACGTGCTGATGGGCTACGGCACCGGCGCCATCATGGCCGTCCCGGCGCACGACCACCGCGACTTCGCCTTCGCCCGCGCCTTCGAGCTGCCGATGCGCTGCGTCGTCAAGCCGACCGACGGCCGCGACGAGGACCCGCACACCTGGGACGACGCCTTCGACACCTACGACTCCGTCATCGTCAACTCGGCGCACGACGAGGGCGAGGAGAACGGCGTCTCGCTGGACGGCCTGAGCGTGGTCGAGGCCAAGGCCGCCGTCACCGCCTGGCTGGCCGGGCGCGGCATCGGCGAGGGCACCGTCAACTACCGCCTGCGCGACTGGCTGTTCAGCCGCCAGCGGTACTGGGGCGAGCCCTTCCCGATCGTCTACGACGAGGACGGCGTGATGCACGCGCTGCCCGAGTCGATGCTGCCGGTCGAGGTCCCCCAGGTCGACGACTACTCGCCGCACACCTACGACCCGTACGACTCCACCTCCTCGCCGAAGACCCCGCTGTCGCGCAACGAGGACTGGGTCAACGTCGAGCTGGACCTGGGCGACGGCCCGAAGAAGTACCGCCGCGAGACCAACACCATGCCCAACTGGGCCGGTTCGTGCTGGTACGAGCTGCGCTACATCGACCCGGCCAACGGCGAGAAGGTCGTCGACCCGGCCAACGAGCGCTACTGGATGGGCCCCACCGAGGCCAAGCCGGCCGGCGGCGTCGACCTGTACGTCGGCGGTGCCGAGCACGCCGTGCTGCACCTGCTGTACGCCCGCTTCTGGCACAAGGTGCTGCACGACCTGGGCCACGTCTCCTCGGTCGAGCCGTTCCACAAGCTGTTCAACCAGGGCATGATCACCGCCGACGTCTACCGCGACGAGCGGGGCTTCCCGGTGCCGGCCGCCGAGGTCGAGGAGCGCGACGGCCAGTACTTCTGGCAGGGCGAGCAGGTCAGGCGCGAGGCCGGCAAGATGGGCAAGTCCCTGAAGAACGCCGTCGCCCCGGACGAGATCGCCGACGAGTACGGCGCCGACACGCTGCGCCTGTACGAGATGTCGATGGGCCCGCTGGACGTCTCGCGCCCGTGGGACACCCGCGCGGTCGTCGGCTCGTACCGCTTCCTGCAGCGGCTGTGGCGCAACATCGTCTCGGAGACCACCGGCGAGCTGGTCGTCACGGACGAGGAGCCGGACGAGGCGACCCTGCGCGCGCTGCACAAGGCCGTCGACGGCATCCGCGGCGACATGGCCGGGCTGCGCTTCAACACGGCCGTCGCCAAGGCGATCGAGCTGAACAACTTCCTGGTCAAGCGCGGCTCCACGCCGCGCACGGTCGCCGAGCAGCTGGTGCTGGTGGTCGCCCCGCTGGCCCCGCACATCGCCGAGGAGCTGTGGCGCCGGCTGGGCCACGACGACTCGCTGGCCTTCGCGGACTACCCGGTCGCCGACCCGGCGTACGTGGTGGACGAGACGGTCACCTGCGTCGTGCAGATCAAGGGCAAGGTCAAGGCCCGTCTGGAGGTCGCCCCGGCGATCTCCGACGCCGAGCTGGAGGCGCTGGCCCTGGCCGACCCGGCGGTCGTCGCGGCGATCGGCGACGCGCCGGTGCGCAAGGTGATCGCGCGGGCGCCCAAGCTGGTGAACATCGTCACGGGCTGACGCCGCTCCGGTCGGCGGCGTTCTGGTCGGTGCTGTTCGGGTGCGGGGCCGCGAGCGCCGACGCCGTTCGGGCGATGCCGTGAGCGCCGACGCCGTTCGGGCGCGGGGCCGTATGGACAGGCGTCGTACGGGCTGACGCCGTTCGGGCGCGGGGCCGGCCGGGCACCTCTCGGGGTGTGCGGCCGGCCCTCCGCCGTTCCGGAGGCGGCGGAGCGGGGTAAGGGTCTCCCGGGGTCCGTCCCCTCAGGGGGACCTCCTCGGGGGGATCCCCGATCTGTCCCTGATCTCGGCCGTCGGGCGGCCGTTCGGGCTGCCGGTGGCCCGGCCCGGCCGATACCGTGGAACCCTCGGTGGCCCGGCCCGCGTTGGGCCTGGTGGGGGCGGCTCGGCGCGGCTCCGGATGGCTGGAAGGCGGCTTGTGATGGAAGCGCTCGGCGTGATGATCGGGCTCGCCATGCTCTTCGGCGTGACCCTGCTGGTGCTGGCGGTGGTCGGTACGGTCAAGGCGGCGAAGGTGGTGGCCTCGAAGGCCGCGAAGGAGGCCGCCAAGCAGGAGGCCAACGCACGGCGGGCCTTCGAGAACGTGGCACTCAAGGCGAAGACGTACACCAAGATCGGACCGCAGGCGCAGATCGCGTCCGTGCGGCTGTCGCTGCGCACCTCGCTCGACAACACCCGGCAGGTCCTGCAGGCCGGGCTCGCCGAGGACACCCAGCTCGGGGAGTCCCTGCAGCTGCTGGCCCGGCTCGACGCGCTCGCGGCCGACCTGGACAAGGAGCTGCGGCTGCTGGAGCGCGAGCCCGATGTGGGCCGGATCGCCGCCAGGCTGCCCGAGCTGCGCGAGCGGGCCGAGCGGATCACCCACTCCGCGGAGACCATGCGCTGGGCCGCCCAGGACCGGATGCACCGCTTCGCGGACGACGAGCTGGGCCGGCTGAGCAAAGAGTGCGAGAACGAGGCGGGGGCGCTGCGGCACTGGGACACGGCGGGCTCGGCGGGCGGGTCCGGTGGGTCTCGTGGGGCCGGTGCGGCCGGCGGCTCCGGCGCTCAGGGCCAGGCGGGTGCCTCCGGGGCGGCCGCTCCGTCCGGGGCGGCGGCCCGGGAGGAGGCGCCGCGGCGGGCCGGTCTGCCGGCGGGTACGTCCGGGCGGTCGAGCGCCGAGGAGCTGCTGGGGCTGGCCGACCCGCTGGCCCGGCTGGGCGAGCGGCTGCGCAAGCCGAGCACCGGTCCGTCGGCGGGCTGACGGCGGACCGACGGCGGACCGATGGCAGGGCCGGCCACGGGCTCCGGGTCCGGGGCGGCCGCCGTGCGCGGGGACGGGCGGGGTGCGCGGGGACGGGCACGGGCGGGGTGCGGCCTCCGGGCCGCCACCTGCCGGTACGCCCGTGGGTGACCGCCGGGCCGGTCGCGGCCCGGCGCTGTCGTCGGCGCCGGACGCGGAGTAACCTCCGGCACATGCCCGCCGACCTCGCACTCGTCACCGACTCCACGGCCTACCTGCCGCAGGAGGCCATCGACCGCCACGGGATCACGGTCGTCCCGCTGAGCGTCGCGGTCGGCGACACCGTCCTCGCGGAGGGCGTGGAGATCTCGCCGAAGGACGTCGCCGAGGCGCTGCGCGGCAAGCAGCGCGTCACCACCTCGCGGCCCAGCCCCGAGACCTTCGCCGCCGCCTACCGCGCCGCCGCCGAGGCGGGCGCGCGCGGGATCGTCTCGGTGCACATCTCCGGCGAGCTGTCCGGCACCCAGGAGGCGGCCCGGCTGGCCGCCGCCGAGGTGCCGGTCCCGGTGGAGGTGGTGGACAGCCGGTTGGTGGGCATGGCCCTCGGATACGGGGTGCTGGCCGCCGCCGAGGCGATCGCGGAGGGCCGGGACCTGGCCGGGGCGGCCCGCGCGGCGACCGACCGGGCGGCGCTGACCGGCGGGTTCTTCTACGTCGACACCCTGGAGCACCTGCGCCGGGGCGGACGGATCGGCGCGGCCAGGGCCCTGCTGGGCTCGGCCCTGGCGGTCAAGCCGCTGCTGCACCTCCAGGGCGGGCGGATCGAGCCGCTGGAGAAGGTCCGGACGTCCTCCCGGGCGATCGCCCGGCTGGAGGAGATCGCGGTCGAGCGGGCGGGGGAGCACGAGGTCGACATCGCCGTCCACCACCTGGCGGCCGAGGACCGCGCCGAACCGCTCGCCGAGCGCCTGCGGGCGCGGGTGCCCGGGCTGCGGGAGCTGTACGTGAGCGAGGTGGGCGCGGTGATCGGCGCGCACGTGGGGCCGGGGCTGCTGGCGGTCGTGGTCTCGCCGCGCTGAGGCGCTCGCCGGCCCCGGACGGACGGATGGCCTCACTCGTGAGGGTGAGGGGAGTTTTCCACAGGCTCGGGTTGTCCACAGGTTCCGGGTGATGTCCCCGCGCTCGGCGCGGGTCCTCTACGGTGCTCCGCATGATGACTTCGAGTGCTCGTTCGCGTACGCGTAGTGGTGGGTCCGACCGGATGTCCGCGCTGTTCCCGGCCTCCGCGCAGGAGGCGGAACGCTTGCTGGAGGCGTCTCCGGAGGCGTCCCGGGAGCCGTCCCCGGAGGCGCCGCCGGACGCCGGTGTGCCGGGGCCGGGCCCCCCGGCCCGGACGCGTGCGGAAGAGGCGGGGGCGTCCGGGGCGGGGGCCGTTCGGGCGCGGCTCGGCTCCGCGGCCGCGCTGGACCGGCGGGCGGTGGCCGGGCTGGCGGTGCTGCTGCTGATCGCGCTCGCCTACGCCGTGCAGCACTTCTGGCTGGGCCGGCCGCAGCCCGTCCAGGTGCCCGAGCCGCGCGCCGATCCGGCGGGCGTGGTGATCGCCGCGCCCTCGCCGTCCGCGACCGGTGCGGGGCCGGAGACGGTGGTCGTCGACGTCGCCGGGAAGGTGCCGAGCCCGGGGGTGCGCAGCCTGCCCGGCGGCTCCCGGGTGGCGGACGCCCTGCGGGCGGCGGGCGGCGCACTGCCCGGCGCGGAGACCAAGGGGCTCAACCTCGCCCGGGTGCTGACGGACGGCGAACAGGTCCTGGTCGGCGAGAGCGCCCCGCCGGCTCCCGGCCCGGCCCCGGGCAGTGGGGTGCCTCCGCAACCGATCAGCCTCAACCGGGCCACCCTCGAACAGCTCGACGCCCTGCCGGGCCTCGGCCCGACGCTGGCCCGCCGCATCATCGCCCACCGGGACTCGCACGGACCGTTCCGCTCGCTGGAGCAGCTCCGTCAAGTCGGAGGGATCGGAGAACGCACCTACGCGGACATCCGTCCGCTGCTCGTTCTCTGAGGCCGTGCCCTCCGTTTCCGTGCCTTCCGGATCCGTGTCCGCCGGATCCGTGCCCTCCGTTTCCGTGCCTTCCGGATCCGTGTCCGCCGGATCCGCGCCCTCCGTTTCCGCGCCCTCCGGATTCATGTCCGCCGGATCCGTGTCCGTGGAAACCCACCGCCGCCGATACCCCTCGGCCTCCGAAGGGAGGTGCCGCCATCACCCGTCCCGCCGTCCTTCTGCCCACACCCGTGACCGCCGATCTCCGGCTGCTCGCGCCCGCCCTCGCCGCCTGGGCGGTCACCGCCCTGACCCTCCCTCTGGGCCCCGGCCACGGGACCGTCCTGACGGTCGCCGCGCTCGCCGCCTGCGGTGCGGGCG
Organism: Kitasatospora sp. NPDC004240; assembly: GCF_053603215.1. Classification (NCBI taxonomy): domain Bacteria; kingdom Bacillati; phylum Actinomycetota; class Actinomycetes; order Kitasatosporales; family Streptomycetaceae; genus Kitasatospora; species Kitasatospora sp. NPDC004240. The sequence continues at coordinate 8,191 of NZ_JBSGFD010000269.1, forward strand.
TACTGCTGCTGGTCCGTCCGTCACCGCGGTGCCGGGATGCGGCGATCACCGCCGCCGCCGTCCTGCTCACCGGGGCGGCCGCCACCGCGGCCACCCTGCTGCACACCGCCGATCTGTACCGGGGGCCGCTGCCGGAGCTCGCCCGCCCGGCCGCGTCCGTCCCCGGCGATCCCGACGGGCCGTCACCACCGGCCCCGGAGGTGTCCGTCGAGCTGACGGTCACCGGCGACCCGCGGAGCCGTACCTCGCGCACCCGGGGGACGAACCCCGGTCGGGCCCTGCTGACGGTGGAGGCGGTGGTCGACCGGGTCACCCTCCCCGGCCGGCCCGAGGCGGCGACCCGGACCCGTACCCCGGTGACGGTTATGGTGCGGGCGCCGGACACCGGTCCGTGGCAGCCGCTGCTGCCCTCCACCCGGCTGGCCGTCGAGGCCACGGTCGTGCCGCCGGGGGAGCGCGGGGCCGGTGAATCCTCGGCCGTGCTGCTGGCGCACGGGCCGCCCAGGGTGCTGGCCGGGCCGGGGCTGCCGCACCGGATCGCCGGTCGTCTGCGGGCGGGCCTGCGCTCGGCCACCGACGGGCTCCCGTCCGATGCCAGGGGGCTGCTCCCGGGGCTGGTGGTCGGCGACACCTCACGGCTGCCGGACGACCTCCGGGACGCCTTCCGGGCCACCGACATGGCGCACCTGACGGCGGTCAGCGGGGCCAACCTCGCCATCGTGCTGGGTGTTCTGCTGGGCGCGCCCGGCCGGGCGGGGAGTACCGAACGCCGGGGCCTGGCCGCGCTGTTCGGCATTCCGCTGCGGGCCACCGCGGTCCTGGGCGCGGTCGTCACGCTGGGCTTCGTCCTGCTCTGCCGGCCCGAGCCCAGTGTGCTGCGGGCCGCCGGGACGGGACTGATCGGGCTGCTGGCTCTCGCCACCGGGCGCCCCCGGCAGGCGCTGCCGGCGCTGGCGGGCACCACCCTCCTCCTGGTGCTGCTCGATCCCCAGCTGGCCCGCTCGTACGGGTTCCTGCTCTCGGTGCTGGCGACCGGCGGGCTGCTGCTCCTCGGCCCCCGCTGGGCACGGGCGCTGCGGGCCCGGGGCTGGCCGGCCCGGC
>NZ_JBSGFD010000270.1:0-9199 GCF_053603215.1 Kitasatospora sp. NPDC004240
CGTCGCCGGATCGCCCGTCAACCAGTACGCGCCGCTCTACCTGTGGCGCACCGCCGAGGGCATGAACGGCTTCCTCTGGGGCCCCGGCTAGCGCGAGACCCGGTCGGACGCGGCCCTCGTGAGGTTCCCCGCCGCGTCCGACCGGGGGTCGGTTCGAGGACCGGTGAACGGTCCTCGGGCTGGAGCCGTACCGCCTGGCGTGGGGGAGCCGGGCGGTACGGCGGTTCGTGGGGGACGGTTTGTCGCGCAGGTTTCCTGCGGTGCTCAGGCCTCCGGGAAGTGGCAGGCGGCCTGACGGCTGCCCGGACCGGCGATCCGCAGCAGCGGCCGTTCGGTGCGGCAGAGCTCCTGCGCCTTCGGGCAGCGCGGGTGGAAGGTGCAGCCGGACGGCGGGCTGGCCGGGCTCGGCGGGTCGCCGAGCAGCACGATCCGCTCCCGGGCGCGTTCGGCGGCCGGGTCGGGCAGCGGTACGGCCGACAGCAGCGCCCGGGTGTAGGGGTGCGCCGGGTTGCCGTACACCTCGTGCTTGTCGCCGATCTCCACGATCCGGCCGAGGTACATCACCGCGACCCGGTCGCAGACCCGCTTGACCACCGAGAGGTCGTGCGCGATGAAGATGTACGCCAGGCCCAGTTCCTCCTGGAGGCGCTCCATCAGGTTGACCACCTGGGCCTGGATGGAGACGTCCAGGGCGGAGACCGGCTCGTCGGCGACGACCAGCCGCGGCGAGGTGGCCAGCGAGCGGGCGATGCCGATGCGCTGCGCCTGGCCGCCGGAGAACTCGTGCGGATAGCGGTCCAGGTGCTCGGGGATCAGGCCGACCAGTTCCATCAGCTCGGCGGCCCGGGTGCGGGCCTCCTCGGCGCCGGTCCCCTGCACCAGCAGCGGTTCGGAGATGATCCGGGCCACCGTCTGGCGGGGGTTGAGCGAGGAGTAGGGGTCCTGGAAGACCATCTGGAGGTGCCGGCGGTGGGGCCGCAGCTCCTTCTGGGAGAGTCCGCCGATCTCGGCGCCGTCGAAGGTGACGGTGCCGGAGGTCGGGTCGGTCAGCCGGACGATCATGCGTCCGGTGGTGGACTTGCCGCAGCCGGACTCGCCGACCAGGCCGAGGGTCTCGCCCTTGCCGACGTCGAAGCTGACGCCGTCGACGGCCCGGACCGGGGCGGACTTCCGGCCGCGCCGGCCGGGGAAGGTCTTGACCAGGTCCCGTACGGACAGCAGGGGCTCGGTCATGACGGGGCTCCTTCGGGCACCAGCGGCAGGTGGCAGGCGGCCTGGTGGCCGGCGGACAGCCGGCCGAGCGCGGGGCGTTCGGCCAGGCAGCGGGCGTGTTCCTCGGCGTTCGCGGCGGTGGTGCGGGCGCAGCGGGGGGCGAAGGAGCAGCCGGGGGCGGGGGCGATCAGCGACGGCGGGCTGCCGGGGATGGCCCGCAGCGGGGCGTCGTCGGTGTCGTCCAGGCGGGGCAGGGAGTCCAGCAGGCCCCGGGTGTAGGGGTGCGCCGGGGTGGCGAACAGCCGGTCCACGGGGGCCTGTTCGGCGGCGCGGCCGCCGTACATGACCAGGACCTCGTGGGCGACCCGGGCGACCACGCCGAGGTCGTGGGTGATCATGACGACGCCGAGGCCGCGGTCCTGCTGGATGCGGGCGATCAGGTCGAGGATCTGGGCCTGGACGGTGACGTCCAGGGCGGTGGTGGGCTCGTCGGCGATGAGCAGGTCGGGTTCGCAGGCCAGCGCCATGGCGATCATGACGCGCTGGCGCATGCCGCCGGAGAACTGGTGCGGGTACTCGTCGACGCGGCGGCCGGGTTCGGGGATGCCCACCTCGGCGAGCATGTCGACGGCCCGTTTGCGGGCGGCCTGCCGGTTGGCCCGGAAGTGCACCCGGTAGTGCTCGGCGATCTGCTCGCCGACCGTGTAGAAGGGGTGCAGGCTGGACAGCGGGTCCTGGAAGATCATGGCGATCCGGCGGCCGCGGACGGTGTTGAGCTGCCGCTCGGGCAGGCCGGTCAGCTCCTGGCCGGCGAGCCTGATCGAGCCGCCGACCTTCGCGCCGCGGTGCAGGCCCATGACGGCCAGCGAGGTGACCGACTTGCCGGAGCCGGACTCGCCGACCAGGCCGAGGGTCCGCCCGGACTCGACGGTGAACGAGATGCCGTCCACGGCGCGGACGGTGCCGCGGGGGGTGTCGAAGGACACCGTGAGGTCGTCGACCTCCAGCAGGGCGGTCATCAGTACCTCACTCTCGGGTCGACGTACGCGTAGAGCACGTCGACCAGCAGGTTCGCCGCGACGATGAAGAAGGCCGCGAGCAGGGTGACGCCGAGGATGACGGGCTGGTCGGAGCGGACCAGCGCGTCGTAGAAGAGCCGTCCGACACCGGGCAGCCCGAAGATGGACTCGGTGATGACCGCGCCGGCGAGCAGGCCGCCGAGGTCGATGCCGAGGATGGTGAGGATCGGGGTCATGCCGGCGCGCAGTCCGTGCTTGACGGTGACGGTGCGGCCGGGCATGCCCTTGGCGCGGGCGGTGCGGATGTACGGCTCCGCCATGGTCTCGATCATCGAGTTGCGGCTCTGCCGGGCGTAGGTGGCCGCGTACAGCAGGGCCAGCGCGATCCAGGGCAGCAGCAGGTTGGAGGCCCAGCCGAGCGGGTCGTCGGCCAGTGGGGCGTACTGCGGGTAGGGCAGCAGCTCGGTGGTCCGGACGATCCCCCAGATCAGCATGATCGAGGTGAAGTAGACCGGCAGCGAGGCCGCGGCGACCGAGAACACGGTGAGCGTCCGGTCGGTGAGGGTGCCCTTGCGCAGCGCGGAGACCACGCCGATGCCGAGGCCGATCAGCAGCCAGAGCACGCCGGCGCCGAAGGCCAGCGAGGCGGAGACCGGCATCCGGTCGGCCAGCAGGTCCCACACCGGCAGCGAGTAGTCGTACGAGTAGCCGAGGCAGGGGAACTCGCAGCGGATGGCGGTCGGGCCGGTGCCGTAGTCGCGGCCGGCGAAGATGCCGGTGAGGTAGGCGCCGAACTGCTCCCAGACCGGCTTGTCCAGGCCCATCGCGGCCTTGACCTCCTGCAGCCGCTCGGTGCTGCAGGACTTGCCGCAGGCGGCCGCCGCCGGGTCGTTGGGCAGCAGGTAGAAGATGGTGAAGGTGATCGCGCAGATGGCGAGCAGGACGCCCGCCATGCCGAGCAGCCGCCGTCCGAGGTAGAGGATCACGACCGGCCTCCCCGGGGGTCGAGGATGTCGCGCAGCGCGTCCCCGAGCAGGGTGAACGAGAGCACGGCGAGGAACAGGAAGACCGTGGGGATCAGGAAGTACGTCGGGTCGGTCTCGTAGAAGACGATCGACTCGGCGATCATCTGGCCCCAGGACGGCGTGGGCGGCCGCACCCCGACGCCGAGGTAGCTGAGCGCGGCCTCGGTGCTGATCATGCCGGGGATCAGCAGCGTGGTGTACGCGATGACCGGGCCGGAGACGTTCGGCAGGATCTCGCGGGTGAGGATGCGCCAGGAGCGCGCGCCGCCGACCTTGGCCGCCTCGACGTACTCGCGGTGCTTGAGCGAGAGGGTCTGGCCGCGCACCACGCGGGCGATGCCGGGCCATCCGAAGGCGCCGATGACCACGGTCATCAGCAGGATCCGGTTGACGTCCCTGGCGACCGACATCATCGCGATCATGAAGATCAGCGAGGGGAAGGACATCGTCAGGTCCATCAGCCGGGAGAGCACCGAGTCGATCCGGCCGCCGAAGTAGCCGGCCGCGATGCCGGCCAGGGTGCCGGTGACGACGATCACGGCGGTGGCGACGAAGGCGATCATCAGCGACACCTGGCCGCCGTGCAGCACCCGGGCGAACAGGTCGCGTCCGGTGGCGGGTTCGACGCCGAGCCAGTGGTCGGGGCCGATGCCGCCGAAGTCGCCGATCGGCAGTCCGCCGAGGTACGGGTCGATGGCGGTCTTGTCGAACTCCTCGGCCGTCCAGCCGCCCAGCGCGCTCAGCGGGGCGGCCAGCGCGGTGAGCAGGACGAGCAGGCCGACCATCACCAGGCCGAACCGGGCGGTGCCCCTGGCCCACAGCTGGTCCCAGACCAGCCGCCAGGGGCCACGGCCGGCGGCCTTCGCGGGGCCCGCCGCCGTGAGGGTCACGGCGGCGGGCTCAGTGGTTGAACTCATCGGTGGCGGTCCCTCAGCCCTGGCTCTTCGAGGGGTCCTTGAGACCGATCGTGGCGAAGTCGAACATGCCGGCCCAGCTCGGGTGGCCGTAGGCGCCGGCGATGTTGTCGCCGACCAGCAGGGCGCGGCGCTGCCACAGCAGCGGCACGGCGGGGGCCTTCTTCATGATGTCCTCGTCGAGCTTCAGCCAGGCGGCGTTGGCCTCGTTGACGTCGGACATCGCGTTGATCTGGTCGATCCGGTCCATGGTGGCCTGGTCCCGGAACTGGCTGTAGTTGCCTTGGTTGCCCTTCTCCTTGATGGTGCGGCCGTCGAAGACGAAGGGGGTGAAGGTCGCGCCGGACGGGTAGTCCGGGCACCAGCCGCTCATCGACAGGTTGGGCGCGTTCTTGGTGTCGCCCATCGCGTCGGTGTACGCCGACGGGTCGACGGTGTTGATGGTGACCTCGACGCCCGCCTTGGCCAGCGACTGCTGGATCGCCTCGGCGCGGGTCTTGTCACCGGTGGAGACGGAGAAGGTGACCTTGAGGTCGGACTTGCCGGCCGCCTTCAGCAGCTCCTTGGCCTTGGCCTGGTCGCCGGTGGCCGGGATCTTCAGCGGGTCCAGCTTGGTGCCGCCGGTCAGCGCGGGCGGCAGGTAGGAGGTGGCGACGTCGGTCAGCGCGGGGCCGCCGAACGCGGTGACCTGGGCCTCCTTGTCGACCGCGTACATCATCGCCTCGCGGACCTTCGGGTCGTCGAAGGGCGCCTTGGAGGTGTTCATGAACAGCATGTCGGTACAGCCGGTCATCTCGCCGACCAGGCGGGCCTTGACGTCCGCCTTGGGCAGCACCTTGCCGACCGACTCCGGGCGCATCCACGGGATCTCGACCGCGGAGGCGTCCGCACCGCTGCTGGCGATCAGGCGGTCGTCGACCTGGCCGCCCTTGAGGCCCTGCACCACGACGATCTTGTCCGGGTAGGCCTTGCGGACCTTGTCGGTGCCCGGGTCCCAGTTGGCGTTGCGGACCAGCACCAGCTGCTTGCCGCGGTCGTACGACTCGATCTTGTACGGGCCGGAGGAGAACGGCCGCAGGTCGTACTGGGTGCCCTTCTCCTGCGCCTGCGGGACGGGCGCGAAGGTCGGCAGGGTCGCGGTGTACGAGAACTCGGCGACCGGGCGCTTCAGCTTGAAGACGATCGTCTTGTCGTCCGGCGTCTGGATGCTGTCCAGGTGCTGGCCGGAGAGCGGGCCCTTGTAGTTCTCGCCGCCCGCCAGGTACTGCTGGGCGTAGTCGGGGCCGCCGGTGAGGTCCGGGGAGAAGGAGCGCTCGACGTTGTACTTGATGTCGGCGGACTTGATGGGGCTGCCGTCCTCGTACTTCAGCCCGTCCTTGAGGGTGAACGTCCAGGTCTTGCCGCCGTCCGACGGCCGGCCGACGTCGGTGGCCAGGTCGGGGACGATCTCGCTGCCGCCCTTGCCCGGCTCCGCCTTGAAGGTCACCAGGGTGCGGTAGAGCAGCCGGGTGCCGAAGTCCATGTTCGGCAGGGTCCAGTTGCGGGCCGGGTCGAGGTGGGCGAAGTCCTGGTTGGACAGCACGGTCAGCGTGCCGCCCTTGGTGGGGGTGCCGCCGACGATCGAGCCGGACTCGGCCCCGGGGGCCTTGGTGGAACCGCTGCTGGCGTTTCCGCCGCTCTTCTCGCTCTTGCCGCAGGCCCCGAGGCCGAGCGTGAGGGTCGCTGCGATCGCGGTCGCGATGGCGGCGTGGGTGCGCCTGGTCATGTGCAACTCCGCAGTGGGGGGCCGGACGTGAGGCCCGAGGTTCGCCCCGGGGCTGATCCGGGGCCCACCGGCGGGAGGGCGACCGCTCCGGGTCTAGCCGCTCCGTGGTGTGACCCGTAACATAGTAATGTGAAATTGCACTGCACAAGAGGTGATGCACCCCGTTACCGACCTGTGTCCGTGCGCAGCACCTCCCCCCACCTCGAAGGAGCCCGTCGGTGACCCTCGATCAGCCCGGCCTCAACACCGGCAGCCACGATCTCCCCGTCTCCCCCGCCCTCGACGCCTTCATGGGCACCGCCTGGGCCGCCACCCCGCTGCCCGCCGACGCCAGGGTCCCCGGACACCACGTCACCCCCGCCCGCCGCGCCCGCCTCTCCGCCGCCTTCCCCGGCGAGCGCCTGATCGTCCCGGCCGGCGAGCTCAAGGTCCGCAGCAACGACTGCGATTACCGCTTCCGCCCGCACAGCGCCTACGCCTGGCTCACCGGCCTCACCGGCGAGGACCAGGTCGGCCACGTCCTGGTGCTGGAGCCCACCGGCCCCGAGGGCCACGAGCCCGTCCTCTACCTGCGGCCCCGCTCCCCGCGCGGCGGCTCCGGCCAGGGCTCCACGCGCGGATCCGAGTTCTACCGCGACCGCCGCTACGGCGAGTTCTGGGTCGGCCGCCGCCCCGACCTCACCGAGGCCGCCGACCTCACCGGCATCCGCACCGAACACCTCGACGACCTCGGCAAGCTGCTCTCCGGCCCGCGGCCCGCCACCCGCGTCCTGGCCGGCGTCGACCCCTCCCTCGACGCCGCCACCGAACGGCCCGGCTCCCCCGAGCTGCGCGAGCGCGACGGCGCCCTCGCCACCGCGCTCTCCGAACTGCGCCTGATCAAGGACGCCTGGGAGGTCCAGCAGCTCCAACTCTCCGTCGACCACACCGTGCTGGGCTTCGAGGACGTCGTCCGCGCGCTCCCCGCCGCCCTGCGCCACCGGCGCGGCGAGCGCTGGATCGAGGGCGTCTTCAACCTGCGCGCCCGCGCCGAGGGCAACGGCACCGGCTACGACACCATCGCCGCCTCCGGCGCCCACGCCTGCGTCCTGCACTGGATCCGCAACGACGGCCCGCTCGACGAGTCCCAGCTGCTCCTGCTGGACGCCGGCGTCGAGACCGACACCCTCTACACCGCCGACATCACCCGCACCCTTCCGCTCGGCGGCACCTTCTCCCCCGTCCAGCGCCAGGCGTACGAACTCGTCCTCGCCGCCCAGGACGCCGGCATCGCCGCACTGCGCCCCGGCGCCAGCTTCCGCGACTTCCACCGCGCCGCCATGCGCGTCATCGCCGAGGGCCTCGCCGACTGGGGCGTCCTGCGGATCCCCGCCGAGGAGGCGCTGCGCGAGGACAGCGGCCTGTACCGGCGCTACACCCTGTGCAGCAGCGGCCACATGCTCGGCCTCGACGTCCACGACTGCGCCAAGGCCCGCGCCGAGACCTACCTGGACGGCACCCTGGAGGTCGGCCAGGTCCTCACCGTCGAGCCCGGCCTCTACCTGCAGCCCGACGACGAGACCCTGCCGGTGGAGCTGCGCGGCCTGGGCATCCGGATCGAGGACGACCTCGTCATCACCGAGGACGGCGCGCGGCTCATGTCCGGCGCGCTGCCGCGCACGGTCTCCGGCATCGAGTCCTGGATGGCCTCGCTCCTGGGCTGACCGGCCGTCATGACGCCCTCCCCCGGCGGCTCGCCCGGCTCTGCCGTGGGCTAACCCGTCTTGGCCCCCGGCCCGACCGGTGCTTGAGTTCCCCCATGGACATCCTCGTTCTGGGCGGTACGGCATGGTTGGGCCGGGAGTTGTCCCGGCAGGCGATCGGACGCGGCCACCGCGTCACCTGTCTCGCCCGGGGCGAGAGCGGCGAAGTCGCGGACGGCGCCACCCTGGTGACCGCCGACCGCGCCGACCCCGGCGCCTACCGGCCACTCCTCGACCGCGACTGGGACGCCGTCGTCGAGGTCTCCTGGCAGCCCGGCTTCGTCCGCGACGCCCTGACCGCGCTGGGCGCCCGCGCCCGGCACTGGACCTACGTCTCCTCCGTCAGCGCCTACGCCGAGCACGGCGTCCCGGGCGCGGACGAGTCCACCGCGCTGCTGGCACCGACCCCGCTCGCCGAGGCCGACCGCGAGCTGTACGGCGAGGCCAAGGCCGCCTGCGAGCAGGCCTCGCGGGAGGTCGTCGGCGACCGCCTCCTGATCGCCCGGCCCGGGCTCATCGGCGGCCCCGGCGACCAGAGCGGCCGCTCCGGCTACTGGGCGGCCCGCGCCGCCCGCGACCCCCGCGGTCCCCTGCTCGTCCCCGACACCCCGGACCTGCCCACCCAGGTCATCGACGTCCGCGACCTCGCCGGCTGGCTCCTCGACCGCGCGGAGGCGGGCACCACGGGGACGTACGACGCGGTCGGCCCGGTCCTCCCCCTGGAGAAGTGGATCGGCCTGGCGCGCGACATCGGCGGCCACACCGGGCCGGTCGTCACCGCCGCGTCCGCCTGGCTGCTCGCCAACGACGTCACCCAGTACATGGGACCGGAGTCGCTGCCGCAGTGGCTGGTCGAACCGGGCTGGGAGGGCTGGTCGAACCGCACCGGCGCGGCGGCCCACGCCACCGGCCTGCGGCACCGCCCGCGCGCCGAACTGGTCGCCGACACCCTGGAGTGGGAACGCACCCAGGACCTCGACCGCCCCCGCCGCGCCGGCCTCAGCGCGGAGCGCGAGCGTGAACTGCTGGCACTGCTGGAGGCGGAGGTACGGGGCGCCTCCGGCTGAGCGCGGCTCCCCGCGCGGGCACCGTCACACCCGGGCGGCGGCCCACAACTCCCGTACGAGCTCCGCCGCCGGGCCCGGCCGCGCCGCCGCGTGCGCCGTCCCCGCCCACAGGTGCATCGCCGAGGTGTCGGAGCGCTTCGCCGCGGCCGCCCGCAGCGGCCGGGTCAGGTGGTGCACCTCCGGGTAGGCCGCGGGGGCGTGACCGGAGTGACGGTCGGTGAAGGCGTTGCGCAGGCCCCGGGCCGGGCGGCCGGTGAACGCCCGCGTCACGACCGTGCCGGGCAGGACGGTCAGCGCCTCCCGGTGCGCGGCGGACGCGCCGGACTCGTCCGCGCGCAGCAGCGCCGTCCCCACCTGCATAGGAGGCCCGGGCCGCGGCCGCGGACGAGGATCCGCTCGCGGGCCTGCGGAGGCTGCTGCGGTTCACGCTGGCGCGGGCCCTGGAGGACTCCGGG
>NZ_JBSGFD010000271.1:0-9145 GCF_053603215.1 Kitasatospora sp. NPDC004240
GCTCGACCACCAGCCGTGCGACCTGGGACTTCCCGGGCAGCTGTGGACACGCGCCCAGGTGGGTGCGCTGATCGCGAAGCTGTACCGGGTGCGGTGGACCGAGCAGGGGGTGGGCGAGTACCTGCGCCGCTGGGGGCTGTCGTTCCAGCGTCCGGACAAGCGGGCCGTCGAGCAGGACCCGGAGGCCGTACGTGGCCGGCTCGAGGAGGCCTGGCCGGCGATCCGTGCGAAGGCGAGGGCCGAGGGCGCCGAGGTGCTGTTCGCCGACCAGGTCGGCATCCGCTCCGACCAGGTCACCGGCCGCACCTGGGGCGAGAAGGGCCGCACCCCGATCGTGCGCCGCACAGGCAACCACTTCCCGGTCAACGCCATGTCCGCGATCAGCACCAAGGGCCGCATGCACTTCATGGTCTTCACCGAGACCTTCGACGCCAAGGTCATGTGCCGGTTCCCCGACCGGCTCGCCGGCCACTTCGACCGCAAGGTCCACCTCGTCGTGGACCGGCACTCGGCCCACCGCTCACGGAGAGTCCGTGCCTGGCTGGCCAACCACACCGACCAGGTCGAACTGCACTTCCTGCCGTCGTACTCGCCCGAACTGAACCCCGACGAGCTGGTCAACGCCGACCTCAAGCGCAGCCTGCCCATGAGCCACCGCGCCCGGGACCAGGCCGAACTGGCCGCCGAAGCACGACGCTTCTTCCACCGACGCCAGCGCCAACCCCACATCGTCCGCGGCTACTTCCACGGTCCGCAGGTCCGCTACACCCTCGATGGGAACCAATTGAGTTTCTGATCAATACGACGAGTCCCCAGGCACCTACGTGCCGCTGTCCGACGACAACTTCTGGCCCTGTCGTGCCGAGCCTGTCGCACCCGGACCAGCCACGGGGAAACGCGGGTATCCGTGCAGGTCACAGGGGGCGACAGCACCCCACGCGACAGGGGGTCGCGACAACACCCGTGACAGCCCCCGGGCACCGGCGCTCACGGGGTGCGTGTGCGGTCCTTCACCGGGTAGAGCTTGGCGTGCGCACCCGGTCCTCCCACCACGGATCGGCAGGGGCGGAGACGCGGGCGGCCAGTAGCTCGCGCCGGGTCGGGGCAGGCAGCACCAGCCCAGCCACCTCCCGGTCGTCGGCGCACGGCGGGCACTCCAGCCGGCCGGGGCCGGCCTTCTCCTTCAACTCCAGGAACGAGCCCGCCTTCCCGCCGATCGAGCCCCGGCAGGTCCAGCACGGGCGCAGCTTCGCGTTCTCCTCGTGGGCCGCCTCCAGCCGCGCCTGGGCCTTGGCCTCATCCTCCTGCTCGCGCCGCTGCTGGTCCTTCTCGTGGCAGGACCAGCAGCGGCCACCCGGGCGGCGGGTCCACTCCTGTCGCCGTCCCTGGGGGCCGTACTCCAGGGTGCTCTCCTGGGGCGGCACGTTCCCGCAGTCGGCGCAGGCCAGGGTCTCCACCAGCTCGCGGTGGACCTGGCGGGCCTTCTTCTCCCGGGCTTTCTGGCGCTCGTCGTACGCCTCGCGGGTGTCCGGGCTCTCCAGCGCGTCCAGCAGGGAGCGCCGGCCTTCTCGGCCGTAGCGCCACCACACCGGGCCAAGGGGGCCGTGCTCGGCCAGCAGCTCCAGGGTGGTGGTGATGACCGGCACCGCGTCGTCGTACTCGCGCCAACCGTCCCCGCCCGCGTCGCGGTGGCGGACCCACCAGCTGCCGCCCCAGGCATCGCGCGCCAGGTCCGCCACCGCCTGCTGCCGGTTGACCAGGGCGACCGGCGGGTAGCCGGGCCGGGTGTGGCCGGGCCAGGCCCGGCACCACCAGTGGACCATCCGGTCCGCCGGCTCCTCGTCGGCCAGCGCCGGATCGGTGCTCCTCACCTTCGTGCGGAACAACTCCCGGTAGGCGGTGAACTTCGCCGCGACTCGCTCCGGTGACATGGTGGAGCGGTCGACCTCGACCATCAATCAGCACCGACACCCCGATCTCCGGGGCCTGCCACACCGCGTCCGGCCGCACCTTCCGCTTACCGCCCGGCAGCAGGTACTCCACCTCGGTCGCCCAGTCGGTGATGGTGCCCACCCCGCCCGGGGCGCCCGGCGCGGTCCCGCCCCGCACGAAGGCCAGCATGGCCTCGTTCACCGCCATCGCGTGCTGCGCACCGGAGCGCCCCGCGCCGGCGGTCTGCTTGGCAGGGAAACAGTGACTGTCATGGCGGGCCACGGCGGTCTGGGCGCGGCGACCCCGGCGTCGGTGATGCCGGCCAGGCTGGTGGTTGGCTGTCCTTCGACAGCGTCGAGTGGCCCTGCGTCGAACTGAGGATCTTGATTATGGCCAGGTAGGGCGGTACGTGGCCAGCGCGGATCTCCCTGCGGCGTGACGTGGCGTCGCGGGTCGCCATATGCTGGCGGAGCGTCAGGTATTTGCGGGGAGAGTGGATGTCGAAGTGGCCGTTTGGACGACGTAGCCCTCGGTCGCCGCCGACCTGCGCGGCCACGGGCGCTCCCAGCGCCGCCCACGGGATGTCTCGCGCACCGCTCACGTCGCCGACGTCCTGGCGATCACCAAGGCACTCGGGCTTGAGCGGCCCGTCCTGGTCAGCCGGTCCCTCGGCGGCCCCACCGCCCTGCTCGCCGCGGCCGCAAGGCCGAACGGTTCGCTGCCCCCGTCCTGGTCGAGACCAGCCCCGGAACCCCCGACCCGGGCATGCCTGCGATGATCAGGCGCTGGCTCGACAGCTGGCCGCTGCCCTTCCCCGACCTGCCGACCGCCGCCGCCTACTTCGGCGGCGGTCGGCGACGGCTGGGCCGGCGGCCTCGGGGACCGCCACGACGACTGGTGGCCGCGCTTCGACCCACGCGGCGGTTAGGACTCCTGAACGAAGGTGTAGGGCGGTAGCGGACCGTGCAGCCGAAGCCGGCAGTCCTCGCCCCACCGCTCGGCCAGCTCCTGCTCGGCGGCCGTGAACTCCTCGCTCCGCTCGTCCTCCACCAGGAAGGAGGCGCTGACGAAGTCCTCACCGCGGGCCTCGTTCTCGTGGACCGCCCCCGCGAGGGGGCGCAGGGCCTCGACGGCCTGGGTCGCGGCCGCCTGCTCTCGGGCCTGGACCTCCCGGGCGAGGAGTTCGCCCAGCTGCATCTTGATGTCGGGGTCGCCGGTGCGCCGGCTCTCCTCGTTCAGCTGCCGGGCCTCGGCGCTGTTCTGCAGGATCTGCCGGAGCAGGGCCGCTTCCTCGTACTGTCCCTTGAGCAGGTACTCCGTACAGCCCGCCAGGGCTTGCAGGCGCTGGTGGTAGGAGTCGGCGTGTTCCTCCAGTGCGTCGCGGACCTGCTGTTCGTCGGAGGCGAGGGCGCCGAATCGCAGGGGCAGGGTGGGGCCGTGCGCCATCAGGTGCAGCAGCACCTCCTGGTGGGCGAGGACGTCGCGGCGCCGGGCTCGCAGGTCGTCGGGGGCGGTGCTGACGATCGCCGTCAGGTCCGAGGCGGTGATGGTGGAGAGTTTCTCGGGCGGGTCGCCCACCCCGGCCACGCCCTCCAGGCGTGCGGGGTGGCTGTGCGATGTGATCGCGTAGACGTAGAGGGCCATGCCTCACTCACTCCTCCCGCGACCGGGGGCGGCGCGGGGCCGGCTCCTCGTCGCGGTCCTGGGTATGTCGGCGGATCGTGTCCGTCACCGCTTCCACCGCGCCCGTGATTGCGCCCTTGGTCTTTCCGCGGGCGACGCTTTGGCTCATCTCGCCGGGCAGGTCCGTCAGCCGGGTCGGGGCCTTGCGCCCGGATTCCAGGTCCAGCCGGTTGCAGGCCTCGGCGAACCGCAGGTAGGTGTCCACACTGGCCACCACGATCCGCACGTCGATCTTCAGGATCTCGATCCCCATGAGGGAGACGCGCACGAAGACGTCAATGACCAGACCCCGGTCCAGAATCAGCTCCACGACGTCGTACAACGTCCCCGACCCTCGGCCTCCGGCCGCGGCAGCGCCCCCACCACCCTGCGGCACCACCGTCATGACGCCTCTCCTCTACCTGATCTACCTGATCGCCACGGCGATCAACCGCTGGTTCACTCGTCGCGATGCCGGGCGGCCCGGCCCGGCCGGCGCCGCTCGTCGGATACGGCGTCCGGCTCGTTGCGCTCGCGCAGTGTGTCGGTGAACGACTCCACGGCGTTGGCGATGGCCCCCTTGCTCTTCTTCCGGGCCACGCCCTCCACCCCTTTGCCGGTGGCGCCGCCGATCATGTCGGTGAGCTTGGCCGGGGCCTTGCGCCCGGACTCCAGGTCCAGCCGGTTGCAGGCCTCGGCGAACCGCAGGTAGGTGTCCACGCTGGCCACCACGATCCGCACATCGATCTTCAGGATCTCGATCCCCACCAGAGAGACGCGTACGAAGACGTCGATGACCAGACCCCGGTCCAGAATCAGCTCCACGACGTCGTACAACGTCCCCGACCCTCGGCCTCCGGCCGCGGCAGCACCCCCTCCACCCTGCGGCACCACCGTCATGACGCCTCTCCTCTTCTCTCACCGGATCTCACCGGACGCTCCGAGCGGGCCCACCGCGGCCGATCCGGTGGCCCGCTCAGGCCGTCGATCAACCTCGCAGCCAGCGCGCGTCCTGTCATGGCCCGGCATCGTCGCGCGGTGGCACCCGGCCGGTGGACGGCACACTGCCCGGGCCGGACAGAGGCTCGACTTCCACGCCGGGGCTCGACCCGGGAACCTCTCCGTCATTCCTCTGGTGCCGCCACGCGTATACCCGCCCCGGTTCCGCCAAACAGCAGGACCGGTCGTCCCACCCGGGCGCTATGGCGGGTCTGCGAGGTGGCGTGGGCGTGACAGAGGCCCGGTGGTGGTCTCGCCGCACCCGGTGCGACTGCACGGCCGAGGGTTCGAAGCCGCTCCCGCGCATCAAGAAACGCCCGAATGGCGCACCGTTGCGGGGCGGACGGTAAAGCCCTGCCAGTCATCCGAGCGTGCCTCTAAGGGCAGGGGAATTTGCCCGGGCGAACCCTTTTGAATATCGATTGGGACAAGAGGCTGGGCAGCCCAAACCCCTTGCGCAAAACTGGGGCCTCCCTCAAGCGCTACCCCCTATCTCGCGAGCGTTCTCGTGGACGTCCACGGGATGGGCGGAACCCCATGCCTTGCCGACAGAAAAGATGCAGCACAAAAGATGAGAAGCAGCGTTTCGGGCAGAATGCGACCCCTGGTCGTGTTCCTCGTTCTCTCCCTACTCGGTGGTCTGTTCTCGACCCTGGGCAGCCAGCCCGCGCGGGCCGTCCCCCTGGTACCGCTCCCGCCCTGCACCGGCGACCCGCTCCTGATTTTGGTGCCGTGCGAACCGGAGAGCTTCATTGACCGCCTCACCACCGTGTTCTTCGACAACAGGCTCGACTGCGACCTGCGGATGAGGAATACGCAGGAGAGCGATCCTGGCAATGATCCGAACAGTGACATGTATCTGTGGCACGGCGGCTGGTATCCATCCCGCGACCGCGTCCCTCAGAGTGTGATCCCGCGGGGCCAGCGGGCGTGGTGGCAATCGGGAACCATCGGCTTTGCGACCGGAGCGGAAGGCTTCGTCCGGTACACCACCGAAAATTGCGGTAACCCGCAAATGAACGGCCGCCCGATCAGGTTGTACTGGGACAACCCCTACATCGGCAGCAACAAGTACAACGAGGACGGCACCGACCGGCCCTGGTTCAAGGTCACCCGGAACGGCGGCGACGGCAACCACGCCACCGTGACCTGGACGGTCCAGGAGAAGCCGACGGCCATCGTGTCGATGGGCGACAGTTTCATCTCCGGCGAGGGCGGCCGGTGGAACGGGAACGGCAACGCCGGCCCCGACGGCTCGGCCTACGGCACGGACCGCGCGGCGGTCAACTGCAACGGTGACGAGACCAGTTGCACGCACGATTCGAGCCGGGTCTACGGGACCACCAACCCCGACGGGGGCAACGGCTGCGACCGCTCCGACGTGGCGGAGATCCGCGGTGCCGCCATCGAGGGCATCCCGGTGGACAGGCGGTTCAACCTGGCCTGTTCGGGGGCGGTCACGGACAACGTGATCCGGAGCGAATTCAAGGGCGAGCCGGCCCAGGTGCAGCAGCTGAGGGCTCTGGCCGAGGACTACCGGATCAGGCTGGTGGCGCTGTCCATCGGCGGGAACGACCTGAAGTTCTCCGACATCGTGACCTCCTGCGCGACGAAGTTCATGATCCCCAACCCCCTCTCGCCCCGTTGCGAGGGCGCGTGGAGGAGCACCTTCGAGGCCAGCCTCGGCCCTGTCGAGAACAAGGTGGTGGAGACGATCGGCGCCATCCGAGACGTGATGACCGGCGCGGGCTACCTCGACGCCGACTATCGCCTGGTGGCCCAGTCCTACCCGTCCCCGCTCGCCAGTAGTGCCTACTACCGCTACGAGACCGAGTCCTACGAGCGGCAGCAGCAGGGTGGATGCCCCTTCTACAACAGCGACGCGGACTGGGCCGCCCACGAGATCATCCCGGCGATCGGCTCCATGGTCCGACGCGCCGCACACCGCGGAGGCGCCTCCTACCTCGACCTGACGGGCGCCTTCACCGGACACGAGCTGTGCAGCCGCCAGGCAGGCCAGGCCACGGCCCAGGACAACCTGAGCTTCCCGGTCCACAAGGAACAGGCGGAGTGGGTCCGCTGGGTCGCGACCGTGTCGCCCTTCGCCACCCCCCAGGGCGCCAAGCAGGAGTACATCCACCCGAACGCCTACGGCCAGCAGGCACTCAGCAAGTGCCTGGAGTACGCGTACACGTCCGTCAGCGGCACCAGGTGCGTCGGCTCCGCCGGAACCAGGGACCCCATTCCGATGCCGCCCCTGCCCGGCACGGTCATCGCGAAGGCCCCGGCCGACTCGGTGAGCCGGGCCACCGGGTTCCTGAACGGCCGCATGGACGCCTTCGCGGCGTCCGGCCCCCGGGTGCCGCAGAGCTACACCGGCGGCTTCTTCGGGCCCGGCACCAGGTTCGGTGAGACCGGGTACCAGTCGTCGTTCACCTACGACAACGCCGTGACGATCGCCGCGCTCCTGACCAAGGGGACCGGCAGCGACGTCTCCCACGCCAAGGACCTGGGTGACAGCCTGCTGTACGCCCAGGACCACGACCCGGTCAACGACGGCCGGATCCGGGCCTCCTACCTGCCCAACCCGTTCATCACCACCCTGGGCCGGGACTACCCCGTGGGCACCCCCTACATCGGCGGCTGGTCGGTGTACACCGGCAACATGGCCTGGGCCGGGATGGCCTTCTGCCACCTGTACAAGGCCACCGGCGACAGCAAGTACCTCGACGGCACGCTGCGCGCGGCCAACTGGATCCAGACCAACTCCGCCGACACCCGCGGGATCGGCGGCTACACCGGCGGCTACGCCGACACCTCCGCCGCGGAGGACGGCAGCGGCATGGTCCAGCGGACCTGGAAGGCCACCGAGCACAACATCGACGTCGGCGCCTTCTTCGCCATGCTGAACCGGCTCACCGGCGACCAGGCCTGGAAGGACCGCTCCGACAACGCCTTCGCGTTCGTCAAGAGCATGCTCAGTGACGACCACAACCACCTGTGGACCGGCACCGGCCTGGACGGGGTCACCGTCAACGAGGACGCCGTCCCCGAGGACGTCCAGACCTGGAGCTACCTGGCCACCCTGGACCCCGCCTACGCCCGCACCATGGACTGGGCCGCCGGACGCATGGCCGCCACCGACAACGGATTCGCCGGCGTCAGCTTCAGCGCCGTCGACACCAGCGGCGTCTGGTTCGAGGGCACCGCCCATCTGCTGGCCGCCTACCAGACCCGCAGGGCCCCGGGGGACACGGACAAGGCCGCAGCGCTGATCAGCACCCTGCAGAGGGCCCAGAGCAGCGCCCCGAACACCAACGGGGCAGGGATCGTCGCGGCCTCGCACGACGGCCTCGACACCGGGCAGGGCGACCTGTACTACTCGTCCCTGCACACCGGCGCGACCGCCTGGTACGTGCTCGGTGCGCTGGGAGGCAATCCCTTCCGGCTCTGAGATGACGACCTGTTGAAACACCCGTGCCCGGCACCGGCCCCCGCTGGTGCCGGGCACGGGCGTTCCCGTGGTCCAAGACGTCGACCACCGGGAAGCCGCTGAAACGCGTTCAGGTGCGTGACGACGCGGTGGGCCGGCTCCTGGCCGGAGCGGGCCGGGTCGCGGCGAGCGGGCGCCGGTGCCTGCCGTGCGGGGAGCGGGGCAATGTGAGGTGACCCCCGGAGTGTGGACACAGGGGTTTCATGCCGCGAGGGAGAGTTTAGCCGGAGCGTGGTGCCGCTGTTCGAACTCGATCGATGAGACATAGCCGAGCGCGCTGTGACGGCGACGGGTGTTGTAGTAGGTGAGCCAGCGGAAGACCTCGAGCCTGGTCCGGGCCACCGTCGTGAGCGGCATCCCGTGCAGCGCCTCGCGCTTGAGGCTCTGCCACAGGCTCTCGGCCAGGGCATTGTCATAGGACGAGCCGACCCGTCCCATCGAGCGGTGGATCCCGTACCCGTCACAGACCTCGGCGAAGGCCGCCGACGTGTACACGTCAGCTGAATTCCGCTGTGAGATCAGCGAGTTGGACATGCGACAGTCGATGGGAAGGGTCGGCTCCTGTTACGATAACGCCGCCGCCGAGAGCTTCTTCGCCGTGCTGAAGGAGGAGATCGGCGCCCGGGTCTGGCGGGACCGCGCCACCGCCCGTGCGGAGGTCTTCGCGTTCATCGAGACCTTCTACAACCGCAGGCGCCTGCGCAGGCACCCCGAGTGGGGGCTACCTCACGCCACTCGAGATCCGCCAGCGGCATCAGCAAGGTCACACCCTCGCGGCGTAGACGGACAGTGTCCAACCGCAGGGTGGAACTTCACCCTGTTCGCCGGACGCTGGCCCGATTCACTGGATGCCGGCTCGTCTGCGATCGATGTGCCGGCGCGGTCGCCGGTGCCCGGCAGGTCCTTGGCGAGCCGGCCTGTGAGTGCGCTCACCGGGCATCGACCGGGTGAGGACGCCGAGTGCGAGCAGAGCGAGCGCCGGCAGCACGGCGACGATGATTCCCATCGGCAAGGCGTCGGTGGCGCCACCCGCGCCGGCCAGCGGAGCAAGTGCCCCGC
>NZ_JBSGFD010000272.1:0-9129 GCF_053603215.1 Kitasatospora sp. NPDC004240
ACCCTGGAGACCCTCGGCCGCATCGACAACCAGGTCAAGATCCGCGGCTACCGCATCGAACTCGGCGAGATCGAGGCCCGCCTGCGCGAACACCCCCACATCACCGACACCGTCGTCACCGTCCGCGAACCCCACCCCGGCAACAAGCGCCTCACCGCCTACCTCATCACCACCGGTGCGGACCTCGACACCACCGCCCTGCGCGCCCACCTGGGCACCGTCCTGCCCGACTACATGGTCCCCACCGCCTACCTCACCATCGACGCCATCCCCCTCACCGCCAACGGCAAGATCGACACCCGCGCCCTACCCGCCCCGGTCACCGACACCACTCCCGGCACCGGCCACACCGCCCCCCGCACCCCCGTCGAGGAACGCCTCGCCACCATCTGGGCCGAGGTCCTCGACCTGCCGCAGGTGGGCGTCGAGGACAGCTTCTTCGACCTCGGCGGAGACTCCATCCGCGCCGTCCGTCTGGTCGGAGCGATGCGTGAGGCCGGCTACGACGTGAGCATCCGCGACGTCTTCCAGCAGCGCACCATCGCCGCCATGGCCACCGCCCTCCCGGGTGTCGGCACCGGCGAGTCGCTGATCACCGCCGTCCAGCCGTTCGAGCTGATCGGCGAGGACGACCGCGAGGCCCTCCCGGCTGACGTCGTCGACGCCTACCCGCTTTCGCAGATCCAGACCGGCATGCTCGTCGAGCTGATGTCCACCGAGAACGAGCACGTCTACCGGAACATCAACTCCTCGCGGATCCCGGACTCCCGTCCCTTCGACGCCGAGGCGTTCCGTCGCGCCGCCGACATCGTGGTGGCCCGGCACGACATCCTGCGCACCTCGATGCACCTGGAGGGCTTCAGCCGGCCCCTCCAGCTCGTCCATGCGACCGCCGAGATCCGGGTCGCGGTCCACGACCTGCGCGGCCTGGGCCAGGCCGAGATCGACGAACAGGCCCGCGCCTACGTCGAGCAGGAGAACCGCACGGGCTTCGACCTGACGTCCGCCCCGCTGATGCGGTTCGCGGCCCACGTCGAGTCCGACCGGGCATGGCGTCTGACGGTCAGCCACCTGCACGTGATCACCGACGGCTGGACCATCAACTCGCTGCTCATGGAGTTCCTCAGCACCTACCAGGCGCTGCGGGACGGCCGGGAGCCGGCGGCGTACGCGATGCCCGCCGTCCGTTACGCGGACTACATCGCCGCCGAGCGGACCGCCCTGTCCGACCCGGCGACCCAGGAGTTCTGGCAGCAGGTCGTCGACGCCCACAGCCCGCTCGCTCTGCCCGCCGCCTGGGGCGGTGAGCCGGGCGGGCCGGTGAAGGCCCGGGTGCCGTTCGCGGACCTGGAGGACGGGCTGCGCAGGCTGGCCGCCGAGGCGAAGACCTCGCTCAAGAGCGTCATGCTGGCCGCCCACCTCAAGGTGATGTCCGCGCTCACCGCGGACGAGGCCTTCCACACCGGCGTGGTCTACCACGGCCGTCTGGAGGCACCGGGCGCCGACCGGGTGTTCGGCATGCACCTCAACACGCTGCCGTTCCCGACCACCCGGGGCGCCGCGACCTGGCGCGAGCTGGTCGAGCGGACGTACGCGACGGAGACCGCGATCTGGTCGCACCGCCGCTACCCGCTGCCCGCCGTCCAGCGGGCCGCGGGCAACAGCAGCCTGATCAACGTCATGTTCGAGTTCCAGGACTTCCACCAGGTCGACACCGACGCGGTGGACGTCGAGGCCTCGCTCAACCAGGGCACCACGGAGTTCGCGCTCAACGTGATCGCCAGCGGTGGCACCGTCCAGCTGGGTGGTTCCTCGGAGTTCCTCACCGCGGAGAGCCTGGAGCGGCTGGGCGCGATGTACCGGCTGGTGCTGGAGGCCATGGCCGCCGACGCCGATGGTGACGCGCGTGCCGCCCACCTGCCCGCGGCCGAGCTCTCCCTGCTGCTCGACACGTGGAACACCACCGTCGAGGTGCCGGTGGAGGAGTGTGTCCACGAGCTGTTCGCCGCCCAGGCCGCCCGCACCCCGGACGCCGTCGCCCTCACCAGCGGTGACCTGAGCCTGACGTACGCGGAGCTGGAGGAGCGGGCCAACCGCATCGCCCACCACCTCATCGCCCTGGGCGCCGGCCCCGAGCGGATCGTCGGCCTCTCCCTGGAGCGTGGCCCCGACCTGATCCCGGCGCTGCTCGGCATCCTGAAGTCCGGCGCGGCCTACCTGCCGCTGGACCCGGCCAACCCGGCCGACCGCCTCGCCTACATGCTGGCCGACGCGAAGGCCGAACTCCTCGTCACCCACTCGTCGTTGGGTGAGCTGGAGTTCTCGGGCACCCGTGTACTCATCGACACCCATGCGGAGGAGATCGCGGCCCGCCCGGCGACCGCCCCCGTGACGGACGTGCGCCCGGACAACCTGGTCTACGTCATCTACACCTCCGGCTCCACCGGCCTGCCCAAGGGCGTCAGCCTCACCCACGCCAACGTGGTGCGCCTGTTCACCGCGGCGCGGGAGCAGGTCGGTTTCGCCGAGGGTGAGGTGTGGGCGCTGTTCCACTCGTACGCCTTCGACGTCTCCGTGTTCGAGATGTGGGGTGCCCTGCTGCACGGCGGCCGTCTGGTCGTCGTCCCGTCGGTGATCGCGCGTTCTCCGCAGGAGATGGCCGAGTTGCTGGTGCGCGAGCGGGTCGGGGTGCTGTGCCAGACCCCGTCCGCGTTCCGTTCGCTGGCCGCGACCGTGATCGACGACGCCGTCCAGGGCCTGGCCCTGCGCATGGTCGTGTTCGCCGGCGAGCGTCTGGACGTGCCGGACCTGGCCGCCTGGACCGGGCGGTTCGGCTGGGACGCTCCGGCCCTGGTCAACATGTACGGCCCGACCGAGATCACGGTCTACGCCACCTTCCACCGGGTGACGGCGGCCGAACTGTCCGGCCCGCGTCGCAGTGTCATCGGCCGCCACCTCGACGACCTGACCGTTCACCTCCTCGACCGGGCCGGCCGGCCGGTGCCCGTGGGTGTCCCCGGAGAGCTCCACGTCGGCGGCCCGGGCGTGGCCCGCGGCTACCTCGACCGCCCCGGGCTGACCGCCGAGCGGTTCGTCCCGAACCCGTACGGCCCGGCGGGCTCGCGGTTGTACGCGACGGGTGACCTCGCCCGGTTCCTGTCCGACGGCAGCATCGACTACCTCGGCCGGATCGACAACCAGATCAAGCTCCGCGGCTACCGCATCGAACTCGGTGAGATCGAGACCGCCCTCAGCGGCCTCGACCGGATCCGCGAAGCCGTGGTCGTGGTCCGGGAGGAGACCCTGGTCGCCTACGTCGTCACCGACGGCGGCGAGCCGGACGTCACCGCCGTTCGCCGTGAACTGGCCGTCACGCTGCCCGAGTACATGGTCCCGGCCGCGTTCGTCACGCTGGACGCCATCCCGCTCAACAGCAGCGGCAAGACCGACCGCCGTGCCCTGCCCGCCCCCGACCTGGACGCCTTCACCGCCTCCCGCTTCGCCGCGCCGCGCACTCCGCTGGAGGAGCGTCTGGCCGCGATCTGGGCCGAGGTGCTGGGCCTGACCCAGGTGGGCGTGGAGGACAGCTTCTTCGACCTCGGTGGCGACTCGATCCGTGCCGTCCGCCTGGTCGGCGCGCTGCGTGCCGCCGGTTACGACGTCTCGGTCCGTGACGTCTTCGAGCAGCGCACCATCGCCGCCATGGCCGCCGCCCTGCCGGGCGTCGGTACGGGCGAGTCGCTGATCACCGCCGTCCGGCCGTTCGAGCTGATCGGCGAGGAGGACCGCGAGGCCCTCCCGGCCGACATCGTCGACGCCTACCCGCTGTCCCAGGCGCAGACCGGCATCCTGGTGGAGGTCATGGCGTCGGCCGACCGTGCGGTCTACCACAACATCGACTCCTTCCGGCTGCCCGATCAGCGGCCGTTCGACGCCGAGGCCTTCCGCCGCGCCGCCGACACGGTGGTCGCCCGGCACGACGTCCTGCGGACCTCGATGCACCTGGACGGCTTCAGCCAGCCGCTCCAGCTCGTCCACGCCGTCACCGAGGCTCCGGTGGCCGTGTTCGACCTGCGCGGCCTGACCGAGGCCGAGGTGGCGGAGCGCGCGTCGGCCTTCGTCGAGGAGGAGCGGACCCGCGGGTTCGAGCTGGCGAACGCCCCGCTGCTGCGGATCGCCGCGCACATCGAGTCCGACCGGGCCTGGCGCCTGACGATCAGCCACAACCACGCCATCACCGACGGCTGGACGCTCAACTCGCTGCTCATGGAGCTCCTCGGCGCCTACCAGGACCTGCGCGACGGCCGTGAGCCCGCTGCCCAGGCCCCCGTCCCGGTGCGTTACGCGGACTTCATCGCCGCCGAGCGGACCGCCCTGTCCGACCCGGTGACCCAGGAGTTCTGGCAGCAGGTCGTCGACGCCCACGGCCCGCTGGCCCTGCCGGCGACCTGGGGCGGCGAACCGGGTGAGCGCGTGGGTGTCCGGGTGCCGTTCGCGGACCTGGAGGTCGGCCTGCGCAGGCTGGCCGCCGAGGCGAAGACCTCGATCAAGAGCGTCATGCTGGCCGCGCATCTCAAGGTGATGTCCGGCCTCACCTCGGAGACCGCCTTCCACACCGGCGTGGTCTACCACGGCCGTCTGGAGGCCCCCGGCTCCGACCGCGTGTTCGGCATGCACCTCAACACCCTGCCGTTCCCGACCACCGCGGGCGCCAGGACCTGGCGTGAGCTGGTCGAGCGGACGTACGCGACGGAGACCGCGATCTGGTCGCATCGCCGCTATCCGCTGCCCGCCATCCAGCGCGCCGCCGGCGGCTCGGGCGGTCTGGTCAACGTGCTCTTCGACCACCACGACTTCCACCAGGTCGACACCGACGCCGTCGATGTCGAGGCGACCATGGCGGGCGGTTCGAACGAGTTCGCGCTGATGGCGATCCCGCAGGGCGGGCACTTCAACCTCAGCAGCTCGACGGAGTACTTCACCGCGGAGAGCCTGGAGCGGCTGGGCGCGATGTACCGGCTGGTGCTGGAGGCCATGGCCGCCGACGCCGATGGTGACGCGCGTGCCGTCCACCTGCCCGCGGCCGAGCTCTCCCTGCTGCTCGACGCGTGGAACGCCACGGTCGAGGTGCCGGTGGAGGAGTGTGTTCACGAGCTGTTCGCGGCGCAGGCCGCGCGGACGCCGGACGCGGTCGCGCTGACCAGCGACGGGCTGAGCCTGACGTACGGGGAGCTGGACGAGCGGGCGAACCGGATCGCTCAGCATCTGGTGGCGTTGGGTGCGGGTCCGGAGCGGATCGTGGGTCTGTCGCTGGAGCGTGGCCCCGACCTGATCCCGGCGCTGCTGGGCATTCTGAAGTCGGGTGCGGCGTATCTGCCGCTGGATCCGGCGAACCCGGCCGACCGCCTCGCCTACATGCTGGCCGACGCCAAGGCCGAACTCCTCGTCACCCACTCCTCGTTGGGTGAGCTGGAGTTCTCGGGCACCCGTGTGCTCATTGACACGGATGGGCCTCAGATCGCGGCCCGCCCGGCGACGGCTCCGGTCACCGGGGTGCGTCCGGACAACCTGGTCTACGTCATCTACACCTCCGGTTCGACGGGTCTGCCCAAGGGCGTGAGCCTGACCCACGGCAATGTGGTGCGGCTGTTCACGGCGACGCGGGAGGACTATCACTTCGGGCCGGCGGATGTGTGGCCGTTGTTCCACTCCTACGCGTTCGACGTCTCGGTGTGGGAGATGTGGGGGGCGCTGCTGCACGGTGGCCGTCTGGTCGTCGTCCCGCGGCAGGTCAGCCGCTCCCCGCACGAGCTGCTGGACCTGCTGGTCAGCGAACGGGCCACGATCCTGTGCCAGACCCCGTCGGCGTTCCGCACCCTCACCCAGCTCGCCGGTGACGGCGACCCCCGCATCGACAGGCTCGCCCTGCGCGCGATCGTCTTCGCGGGCGAGCGCCTGGAGATGGCGGAGCTGCGCCCGTGGGCCGAGCGGGTGGGCACCGAGGGCACGGCTCTGGTGAACATGTACGGCATCACCGAGACGACCGTGCACTCGACGTATCACCGGATCACCGACCAGGACGTGGCGCGGTCGGCGCACAGTCCCGTCGGTTCGCCGATGGACGACACGGCCATCCACGTCCTCGACCCTCACGGGCACCTCGTCCCCGTGGGTGTACCGGGTGAGATCCACGTCAGCGGCCCGGCCGTGGCCCGTGGCTACCTCAACCGTCCGGAGCTGACCGCCGAGCGTTTCGTCCCCAACCCGTACGGGCCGGCCGGCTCGCGGCTGTACCGTTCCGGTGACCTCGCGCTGCGTCTGGCGGACGGGACGCTGGAGTCGCTGGGCCGGATCGACAAGCAGGTCAAGCTCCGTGGGTACCGGATCGAGCTCGGTGAGATCGAGACCGCGCTCGGTGAGCTGCCGGAGGTCCGCCAGAGCGTGGTGATCGTCCGCGAGAACGAGGCAGGGGAGAAGTCCCTCGTCGCCTACGTCGTCCCGGTCGCCGATGCGGTCCTCGACACCGCTGCCCTGCGCGCCCACCTCGGTGCCTCGTTGCCGGAGTACATGGTCCCGGCCGCGTTCGTCACCCTGGACGCCATCCCGCTGACCACCAACGGCAAGGCCGACACGCGTGCTCTGCCCGCCCCCGGCCTGGACGCCTTCACCGCCTCCCGCTACACCGCCCCGCGCACCCCGATCGAGGAGCGCCTGGCCGCGATCTGGGCCGAGGTGCTGGGTCTGGCCCAGGTGGGTGTGGAGGACAGCTTCTTCGACCTCGGCGGCGACTCCATCCGGGCCGTCCGCCTGGTCGGAGCGATGCGTGCCGCCGGCTACGACGTCTCCATCCCGGACGTCTTCGAGCAGCGCACCATCGCCGTCATGGCCGCCGCCCTCCCGGGCACCGGCACGGGCGAGTCGCTGATCAGCGCCGTCCAGCCCTTTGCCCTCATCGGCGAGGAGGACCGCAGCGCCCTCCCGGCTGACGTCGTCGACGCCTACCCGCTGTCGCAGATCCAGACCGGCATGCTCGTCGAGATGCTCGCGGCGCAGGGCGGCAACACGTACCGGAACATCAACTCCTTCCTGATCCCGGACGCGCTGTCGTTCTCGCCCGACGTCCTGCGCCTGGCCGTCGACACCGTCGTGGCCCGCCACGACATCCTGCGCACCTCGATGCACCTGGACGGCTTCAGCCAGCCCCTCCAGCTGGTGCACGCCACCGCCGAGGTCCCGATCACCGCGCACGACCTGCGCGGCCTGACCGAGGCCGAGGTGGCGGAGCGTACGGCCGCCTACGTCGAGCAGGAGCGTGCGACGGGCTTCGACCTGACCGCCGCCCCGCTGCTGCGGATCGCCGCGCACATCGAGTCGGACGAGGCCTGGCGCCTGACGTTCAGCCACATCCACGCCGTCACCGAGGGGTGGAGCTACCACACCCTGGTGATGGAGATCGTGACCCTCTACCGCAGCCTGCGCGACGGCCGGGAGCCGGCGGCCTACGAGACGCCCGCCGTCCGGTACGCCGACTTCATCGCCGCCGAGCAGGACGCTCTCGCGGACCCGCAGACCCAGGCCTTCTGGCAGCAGGTCGTCGACGAGCACGCCCCGATGGTCCTGCCCGAGTCCTGGGGCGAGGGCGGGAACGGGCGCCACGGTGTCCCGGTTCCGTTCCTGGACATCAAGGACGGCCTGCGCAGGCTGGCCGCCGAGGCGAAGACCTCGCTCAAGAGCGTGCTGCTCTCGGCCCACCTCAAGGTCATGGGCTCGCTCACCGCGGATGAGGCCTTCCACACCGGTGTCGTCTACCACGGTCGTCTGGAGGCCCCGGGCGCCGACCGCGTGCTCGGCATGCACCTCAACACCCTGCCGTTCCCCGCCACTCGGGGCGCGCGCACCTGGCGCGAGCTGGTCGAGCGGACGTACGCGACGGAGACCGCGATCTGGTCGCACCGCCGCTACCCGCTGCCGTCCGTGCAGCGGGCCGCCGGCAACGCGGGGGATCTGGTCTCGATCCTCTTCGAGTACCTGGACTTCCACGTGGTCGACGGTGGCCCGATCGATGCCGACGGTTCGATGGGCGACGGTGGCAACGAGTTCGCCCTCAACGTGCTGGCCCGTCCGGACCGGGTGAACCTCAGCGCCCCGGTCGCCGTGGTGGGTCGGGAGCGGCTCGCCCTGCTCGGGGAGCGCTACCGGCTGGTGCTGGAGGCGATGGCCGCGGACCCGGACGGGGACGCGCGGGTCGCGTTCCTGCCCGAGGCGGAGCGTGCGGAGCTGGCCGACTGGGCCGCGGGTGACTCCGTGCAGTGGCCGGCGGGTCTGACCGTCGACCTGTTCGAGGCCCAGGCTGCCGTAACCCCGGACGCCGTCGCCGTCATCGTCGACGGCACCCGCCTGACCTATCGGGAGGTGGACGAGCGGGCCAACCGCATCGCGCACCACCTGGCCGCCCTCGGTGCCGGCCCCGACGTCCTGGTCGGGGTGTGCCTGGAGCGCGGCGCCGATCTGGTGCCGACCCTGCTGGGCGTGTGGAAGGCCGGCGCGGCCTATCTGCCGCTGGACCCGTCCTGGCCGGCCGACCGCCTGGCGTACGTGCTGGCCGACACCGCCACCCCGGTCATCGTCACCTCGACCGGCCTGGCCGACACGGTCGGTGCCCAGTACGACGGCACGCTTGTGGTCGTCGAGCGCGAGCGCGCCACCATCGACCAGCACCCGTCCACCGCGCCGCAGCGTGCCGTGGACGGGGAGAACCTGGCGTACGCGATCTACACCTCCGGCTCCACCGGCCGCCCCAAGGGCGTCCTCGTCCACCACCAGGGCCTGGTCAACTACCTGCGCCACACCGCCGACATCTACGGCAGTGCCGGTACGGGCGGCGCCCCGCTGTTCTCCTCGATTGCGTTCGACCTGGGCATTCCCAACCTGTTCACCCCGCTGATCACCGGCCAGAGCGTCACCCTGCTGCCCGACGCCCTGGACACCGCGACCCTGGGTGCGGCCCTGGCCGCGGCCGGTCCGTTCTCCTTCGTCAAGCTCACCCCGGGGCATCTGGACCTGCTCACCCACCAGCTCACCCCCGCCCAGGCCCGTGACCTGGCCGGAGTGGTGATCGCGGCGGGTGAC
>NZ_JBSGFD010000273.1:0-8996 GCF_053603215.1 Kitasatospora sp. NPDC004240
CGGTAGCGACGTTCAGGCTGCCCGGAGGCCTGGAGCCGCTCGGCGAAGGCCTCGTCCACGATCAGTGGCAGCGGCAGGTAGGCCAGGCGGCGCTGCTCGGTCATCACGCCGATGATCGATGCGCCTTCGTGGCACACACCACTCGGACAGGCTCTCGGTGGATGCGGCTCCCCGGCGCCGGCCGCGCTCATTTCTTGATCCGCACCTGGTCGGCGGCGTGGCGCCGAAGCGCGGTCAGCAGGTCGTCGACCGGAATGCCGCACCACCAGATTTTCCGCTCGACCTGAACACCGATGGCCTTTTCCGGCAGGAGGTCTCCCAGTGCCAGCGTACCGGCCTGGGCCACCGTCCGACTGATCCTCTCCTGCTGGTCCTCGGTCAGCTCGACGCCGGTAAGGACGAACTTGAACTCGTGCTTGCCGATCTTGTCCACGGTATCTCCCTTGATGAGGGCGTTCGGTCACTTCTTGAAGTCCGTCAGATGCTCGCGCGAGCCCCTCGGCCCGGCCACCCGTGATCGGCCCCGCCGGTAAAGACGGTGACCGGGGGCAACGGCTGGATTTCCTCGGACTGCCCAGGTGGCGGCTTATCTCCAGGGGCCGATGGATCGTCAGATGGCCCCGGCGTGAATATGCAGGTCAGGCGCAGGCGTCCTCGGCCTCGGAGTCGCCCGCCTCCGCCGGGACCACTTCGACGGGTTCATTCGCCATGCGGAATGAATTCTTCAAACGGGGTAAATGATATTCGGCTCATCAAGTGCAGTGCGACATTAAAAGTACGATAGCAGGCCCATTCTGCCAAGCGGTATCCCTCGGAGTGAAATTCACCGAAGATCCTTCGACGACCTGACCGTGGACGGTCGGTTTCGGCGGCTCGGCAGCGGGTCTGAGTGTCGGGGCGACCGCCACCTTCCCGTTGCCGGCCTCAATTTGTCGGAGGTTGGCGCCGATTGACATGTTGTCGGCGATTCCGGATTCTTCTTGCTGCTATTTGTCTCCCTAGGGGATGGCGGTGGGTGCGCGGTTCAGGGGACGGCGGGGCTTTGATTGTGCGGGTTGGTCGGGAGGTTCTCGTGTTCGGCCGGGGTGAGCCGGGTCAGGGTCGGCCCGGGGCGTGCGGGCGTGCCGGCGTGTGCGGGTGGAATCGAGGGGCCAGGTGGGTCCGGCGGCCCGCACTCGGGCCTTGACGGCCCCGAACTGCTCCAGCAGCGCCTCGGCCGGCGAGCCCACAGGTCAGCTCGACATTGGTCATCCGCGCCCGCTGCGATCAGCCGTCGCTCTCACCCACGCGGGTAGGCGCGCGTGTCCAAGGGCGCGAGGAACCGCGCGGGACGGAAGACTGCACGACGTGACCGCCCGTCCGCCGCCGGTACAAGACATGGTGGCTGGGGACGCGTCCGGCTGACTCATGGCGTCCGGCCGCCGGTGCCGCGCCCCGGCGAGACGCCCCGGACTGCCTGACCGAGCGGGCGTAGCGGCCGGTTCCGGCGGTCCGGTCGCCGGCCGCGCGACGCCGCCACTTCTCGGCGATTCCGGGGTTGGTGCCGTGGGCACGGCGGACGATGCGTCTGCATCCGCGCCTGGGTGAACCGACCGTGCGCGACGGTTCGGTCGGGGGCCCGTTGCTGTGGCCGGCCGACGAGCCGTGGCCGGTCTGCGCCGGCCGGGAGACAGCGGAGGCGGCCCTCCCGGTCGGCGGCGGCCGGCGCGGAACAGGGGAGTGGGGCAGTTCGAGCGGGGCTTCCTCCCAGGGCTGCCGGGCGGGACCGGCGCGTAGGCGACTGAGGTGCGTCCGGGTACCGGGCCGCGCGGGCCGGGTGTGCAGGTCAACGGCGCGTTTGACCTCGAGCAGTGTGGTGGTCCTGCCGGTGGGGGGGGTGGCCCGGAGACGATCACGCCGGGCCGAGCGGTGCCCTTCTGGTGGTGCCCGAGCCTTCCGGGTGGTTCGGTTCTCAGGCCGACTCGGTCGACGACAACAGCGCCTCCAGCTTGTCGAGGCTCTGGGTCCAGCCCTCGTGGTGGAGAGCGCGGCGTCGTTCGGTGGCGAAGTCGCCCTGCGTGACGACCAGCCAGGTTGACACGGCCCCGGCATCGCCGAGCGACAGCGTCACCACCGTCTCGCGGTCCTCGGGATCGGGATCCTCCCACCGGAAGGTGTAGGACAGGCGTTCCGGGGGGTCGACCTCCAGGAATTCCCCCGCCAGGTAGAACAGATCGCCTTCCGGAGGCTGCATCGCGATCCGGTAACCACCCCCCGGCCGAAGGTCCCTCTCCGCACTCGGGATGACGAACCCGTCGGGGCCCCACCACTTGGCCAGTTCCTGTGGTTCGGTCAGGGTTCGGAACACGACCGGCCGCGGTGCGTGGAGGAAGCGCTGTACCTGCAGCCTCAGCCCGTCATTGTCTGTCACCACGAACCTCCACCCACCGAGGCGTCGAGATCGAGCGTCGCACCCAGCCTATTACTCCGGCGGTACCTCGCGATCTCGCCGGTCAGGATCGCGGTCCGACGACAGGGTCGGCGGCGACATCGCAGGCGGCCCGGACCGCTTCAGGGCGGCCGGACCGCCGGCGGCCGGTTCCGGGGTGCGCAGGTGGGCGAGCCGGCCGCCGGAGGCGGTGATGTCCTCGGCACCCGGATCGAGCTGGGGCCCGAACCCGGCGCACCACTGCCGGACTGTTTCGCGGGAGACGATGATCCCGCGTGCGAGCAGCAGCTCTTCGACCTCGTGGAGGCTCAGCGGAAACCGGTTGTACAGCCACACCGCCTCGGAGATGATCTCTGCTGGGACCCGGAATCCCTGCACAACGGCGCCCTGGTCTCCACAGTGGCTCCTTCCCACCAGCCCGAACGATCCGAATGATCACCCGACGGGCTGACACAGCCGAGTCGACGGCTTCCGCAAAGGCTGACCAGAGTGAGCTTGCCCCGCTTGACGGACACCTTTGGTGCGGTGGTCAGGCCGCGAGGACGATCTCCTGGTCGGCGGGACCGCGGTAGGCCGATGGCGGGCTTCGGGTGGAGAGCAGCGGCACCTGCGTCGATTGGCCCGGGACGTCGAACAGGACCGCAACGACCTCGTGCGGATCATGAACCGACTCGGAGTGCCCGTACGGCGCTACCGGACCAGGCTCGGCCTCGCCGGCGAACGCCTCGGCCGCCTCAAGCCCGACAGGATCATTGTGCACCGCGCCCCGCTCAGCGACCTGATCGAACTGGATGCGCACCGGCGTCGAGGCAAAGCCGCCCTGTGGCGCGCGCTGCGGGCTGTCGCCGACACCCGATCAGCGCCTCGACCAGAGGGAGCCGGACCGCCTCACGGAGCGGGCCGCGGACCAGGCCCGTGTGCTCGACGAGCGGCACCGGGCGGTCAGCGCCGTGGTCCTCACCCGCGGGCGTGCCGCTGAGCGGGCGGAGCACGGCACGCCCTCCGCCCTGTGAACGCGGGTACCGGCGGATGGCGTGGTGTCCCGGCGCCGGGGTACGCGCCCCGTCGGGCAGGCGCCCCGGATCATCGCCGGTCCCTGACGTCACCTCGGCACGACCCGGGAAGACGGCCGCGCCCGCACACTCGGATCACGAGGGGCCCGGCTGTGGGTGCGGTGCCGCCCCGGCAGGCCCTCCGGGCGGCCGATGGGGAACACGGCTCGTTCAGGGCTGCGTCAGGCGCTGGAAGTATTCGCCGATCCGGCTCTGGTCCGCGATCAGTGGGAGGGTGTCGAAGAACAGCTCCCACTCGCTGTCGGGACCGAACCGCTCGATGATGCCGAACGGCACGTCCCGGACCGTCTCGACGCCGTCCTTGACCGTCTTGACGACGGCGGTGCCGTGCCACTCCACGTACGTCATGGTCCGGCCGAAGGCGATCTGGCCCGACGCGAACCGGAAATCGGCCCGCTCGAAGAGCCGCTTCAGGTAGGCGCTCCTGCCCTCGGCGGTGGTCAGCGGGGCGGCGAGGCCAGGACCGGCGAGGCGGGCGTTGCCCATCCGGCCGGCCAGGGCCGCGACGTCCTCACCGTTCCAGGCGGCCAGGCGCGCGGTGATCTCGTCGGCCCGGAACCGCTCAGGGCCGTGCCCGCCGGTCCCCGTGGCGGCGCCGGCCGGGTCGGTGACGCCGTCGAAGAGCGGGCGCAGCTCGGGGGCCACCGGCTTTACCAGCTCATGGCGGTCGTAGTAGCGGCGCGCCTGGATGGTCCTGCCGTCGTCGCCGAGGACGTTGCGGGCGATCTGCGGGTAGGCGATCCGGTGTCCCTTGACGGTGGCCTCGTTCCACTGCCCGAACATCATCACCGCGCCGTCGGCGACCACCTCGGTGCCGCGGTAGCGGAAGTCGGGGACGAGGCGGAGCGAGCCGGTGATCGAGGTGCCGATCGTGGCCGTCCCGTGCTGCGGCGCGGTGCCGGCCTCCCAGAGGGTGGCCGACTCGTCGAAGATGTCGAGGTAGGCCCGGACCCGGGGGTGGGTGAGGTCGCCGGGTGCCGGCGGGGTGCCGGTCGGGATCTCGCCGAAGGCGATCTGGCGCCTGATGAAGGCGCAGGCGTTGGGGGTGAGCCGGCCCTCCAGCCGCTCCAGCTTCCCTTCCACCTCTGCGCACTCGGCCGCCCTGCCGACGGCGGCCGCCTCGCCGGGCCCGGCGCTGGCGGTGGCGGTGACCGTGCCGAATACCACCGCGGTGGCCGTCGCCGCCGCGAACAGGGCGGCTCCGGTACGGGCGGCGGGCCGGCGGGTGGCGTGCTGAACTGCCGTCATGGTTCTGTCCTCTTCCAGGGGTGTCGGCGCCGCGCTGCGGGACGTCCGCCGGGGTTTCCCGGCAGCGCTGATCACCTTGCCGGACCCGGAGCGAGGCGTCGATTACCTCGCAGGTCATGCCCGTCAGGGGGCAACGTGGCGCAGGAACGGCTTGACGGTGGCCGAGAAGGCCGGTCCCGGCGGACCGGATCGGAGCCTGCGGCTGCTGACTCGCATCGACGGGACGCCGACGAAGTCGACGCCGTGATCGTGTTACGAGCTCTCAACCAGCGAGGGAGTGATTCGCTTGCCGTCCCGGATGGTCCGGGTCCTGCGGGTCTGCTTCATCGGTCCCGTGGGTCCTGATGGTGTCCGAGCTGTCCCAGGTGGCTGGTGGGGCAGGGTCCGGTCATAGCCGTGTGGCCGTGCGGACCAGGCCGGCCAGGGCGAGGGAACGGCTGTGCGCGGGCCAGACGATGTGGGTCACGACGGGAGGCGCGTCGCTCAGGGGGACGGCCGCGTGCTCGGCCCACAGCCAGGAACGGGCGGACTCGGGGACGACCGCCACCGTGCGTCCGAGGGCGATCAACTGGGCCAGTTGCGTCTGGTTGTGGATCTCGGGGCCCGGGCCGGGGGCGTAGGTGCCGTGGGTGGGCCAGCGGGCGAGCGGCAGATCGGGGACGTCCCTGACGTCGGCCAGGGACAGGGTCTCGCGGGCGGCCAGCAGGTGCCCGGCAGGCAGGAGGGCGACCTGCCCCTCGGTCGTGAGTGCCTCGCTGTCGAATCCGGCGAGGGAGTTCCATGGCGTGTGCATCAGCGCGACATCGGCACGTCCGTCGCGCAGGAGTTCCTCCTGCTCGCACATGCCGCACAGCAGCACCTCGATCTCGGTACAGCCGGGCTCGACCGCATAGGCGTCGAGAAGCTTCCGCAACAGCTCATGGGACGCGGCCTCCTTCACCGCGAGCACCAGCCGGTCGCGGCGGCCGCCAGGACTGTCGGCACCCCCGGCGCGCCGGGTGCGGCGGACGGCGGCAGCGGCCGCGTCGAGAGCCGCCCGACCCTCCTGCAGCAGCACCTCTCCGGCACCGGTCAGGCGGACACCGCGGCGGTTGCGCTCCAGCAGACAGACCCCCAGGCGCCGTTCGAGCTGCTGGATCGCCCGCGACAGCGGCGGCTGGGCCATGCCGAGACGCTCGGCGGCACGCCCGAAGTGCAACTCCTCGGCCACGGCCACGAAGTACCTCAACTCGCGAGTTTCCAGGGTGTCCACGGTCGACAGCATAAGCGGTGATACCCGCAGGGTATGACAGGGCACCGTACCGGTGTTGGTGGCACCACCCGCCCACGGGCCAGCATCATCGGCATGAGCGAAACGATGATCGCGCTGGTGACCGGCGCGAACAAGGGCATTGGCTACGAGATCGCGGCCGGACTGGGCCGCCTCGGCTACCGCGTCGGTGTGGGAGCCCGCGATGCGACCCGACGCGAAACCGCCGTCGGCACACTGCGCGCCGCCGGCGTGGACGCGTTCGGGGTACCGCTGGACGTGACCGACGACCGCAGTGTCACCGCCGCCGCGGAACTGGTCGAACGACTGGCCGGACGCCTGGACGCCCTGGTCAACAACGCCGGCATCCCGGGCGACATGGGCCCGGGATGGCTGCAGGAGCCGACCACGCTCGACCTGGAAGTGCTCCGCACCGTCGTGGACACCAACGTCATGGGCGTCGTCCGGGTGACCAACGCGATGCTGCCACTGCTGCGGCGCTCCGCCTCCCCACGCATCGTCAACGTCTCCAGCAGCGTCGGCTCCCTGACCCGACAGGCAGACCCGGACACCGAGATCGGCCCCGTCATGGCGGCCTACGCACCGTCGAAATCCTTCCTCAACGCCCTCACCCTGCAGTACGCCCGACAGTTCGCCGGTACGAACATCCTGATCAACGCCGCCTGCCCGGGCCTGGTCGCGACCGACTTCACCGGCTTCCACGGACCCCGCACCCCCGCGCAGGGCGCGGCCACCCCGATCCGGCTCGCCACCCTCCCCGACGGCGGCCCGACCGGTTCCTTCTTCGAGGACGACGGCGTCGTCCCCTGGTGATCACCGGCCCCCTGCGGACCGACGAGGTGGTGGGTGTCGCCCGTCATCCCAGGCCCCTCACCCCGCCGCGTCGTGGCAATGTGTCAGACCCTGGGCTCCGCGCCGTCACCGCGTACCGGGAATCCGCCTGCGCCGGCAGCGCCAGTAGGAGGCTGCCCGCAGGTGTGCCGATAGGTGACTGATTCACCCGTCGGCCCCCACCGCCCCCTCTCCGGCTTCGTGCGGGGGCCTGTCCGGTCCGATGCGAGGTACCCGGATGTCGTCGAGGACGGCCTGGAACCGGGGACTGTCATGACGCCGGCCGGCGGTGACGAGCGGGGACAGCGACTTCTGTCCCCGCTCGTCACCGCCAGGTGCAGCTCCATGGTCGGCCCGCCAGTCGGGGGCCGGCCCGGCCTGGCGGTCATACTCCAGGTCATGGCACCAGTTCCGGCATCGATGCCAGTGGTAGTGACGGGTTGGCCGCGGCCGCTTCCACCGTCTGCCAGTCGTCGTCGGCGAGCAGTTCGATGATGACCGCGGGCGGTAGGGCCGGATGACCGGCGGCGATGGGCCTGGCCTGCCGGTCGGTCAGGCACGCGAGCAGGGCCGGGGCCGTCGCGTGGCGGTGGCGGGCGATCGCGCGGAGCGCCTTGCGCACCGGTGGCCGGTGCCGGGCCAGGTGTTCCAGCAGGGCGGGTGTCGCGTCGGGGTTGGCCGCCACCTGCGCGACGACCTGCGCTCCGTGCCGTTCGACCATGGCCCGCAAACGGGGTTCGGGGAGTCCCGGGTGCGGTGCGACGGACTTGACGACCTTGGCGTCGGGGTCGTGGGCCAGCGCGTCGCGGATCCCGGCCGGCAGGTCACGGCGCCGGGCGAGGAGCATCCGCACGGTCGCGTCGGGTGAGGCGGCCAGCTCCTCGACCTCGGCGGGACAGGCCGCTGCGATGCGTGGCAGCAGGGACGGGCCGAGCCGGGTGGCGCCGGCGAGGTGGGCGAGGACGTCGAGTGGCAGGCGCGGGTGGTGTGCGAGCCGGCGCCGGACGTCGTGGCCGGGGTCGTCGGCCAGGGCGCGGATCAGGGTCTCGTCGATCGCTGGGTTGTCCGCGAGCCGGGCCCTCACCCAGGGGACGGGATCCCCGGCGAGTCGTGCGTACACCTGGGGCGGCAGGCCGGGGCGGGCGGCCAGTTCCTGGCGCAGCAGCACCGAGGGGTGGTCGGCGAAGAGCGCGGCCGCGGCCGCGGGGGTGGCCGGGTTGCACAGGGCCGCCTGCTGGATGTCGTGTACGGCGGACTCGTGGGAGCCGTCGCAGGCGGCTCCCGGCGCAAGCTCGCAGTCGGGCTCCGGGCAGTGCGGGTCGTGGACGAAAGGGGTCGTCTTACGGTCGCAGACCGGGCAGGACCGGGCCGCGGGCAGGTCTTCGCCGGTCAGCAGCGCCGCCAGTAGGGCCGGTGGCGTCGCCTCGTTGGCCGCCACCGCCCGGCGGACCTCGGTGTGCGGGTGCTGCGCGAGCCGGGCGGCGAGATCCGGAGTCGTCCACAGCGCGAGTTCCGCGACGACCCGGACCTGCGGGTCCGCGGAGAGCGTCAGCGCCACGTCCGGCGGCAGGCCGGGGCAGGCGGCCAGCTTCTCCCGGTGCTCCACCAGGGGATCGGCGGCGAACAGTTGTGCCCACCGCGGCCTGACGGTGCCTTTCCCGAGCAGGGCGAGCGCGGCGCGCGGCCGTACGGCGGGGTCGACGTCGGCCGCGTCGAGCCGGCCCTCGTGCGCGAGCCGCACCGCGGCCTCCTCGCAGCGGGAGGCCAGCGCCGTCACCTGTGCACGGCTGAGGTCCGGGCGGCAGGCCAGGGCCTCGGCGAGGTCGGCGTCCGCCGCCGCTATCAGCCGGTCGGCCAGGTCGGAGGGCAGCGCCGGGTTGGCGGCCAGCCCGTACAGGACGTGATTCACAGCCGAGCATCCTGCCCGACGCGTGATCGAACGGCTCGTGGATTTCGGCGCTGATGCCAGCCCGGTATCCGGCGGCGGCCGATGGTGGCACTCGCTGCATCGGACCGCCCCAGTAGCACCGGACGCCCCTCTGCCCCTTTACCGGTGGTTTGTTAAACCCGTAAGTAGAGATCGAGGGCTCGTCCGCTGGCCAATGAGGCGATGAGGGCTTGGAGTTCGGGCGGCGGGGGCGTGTTC
>NZ_JBSGFD010000274.1:0-8891 GCF_053603215.1 Kitasatospora sp. NPDC004240
CATGGAGGCCTACCTCCTGGGCGTGTCCACCCGCTCGGTCGACGACCTGGTCAAAGCCCTCGGCGCGGACACCGGCATCTCCAAGAGCGAGGTCTCGCGCATCTGCGCCGACCTGGACGAACAGCTCACCGCCTTCCGCACCCGCCCCCTCGGCCACACCCGCTTCCCCTACATCTACCTCGATGCCACTTACTGCAAGGCGCGGGTGAACCACCAGATCGTCTCCCGGGGCCGTGGTCGTGGCCACCGGCATCACCCAGGACGGGGGCCGCGAGGTGCTCGGGGTGATGGTCGGCGACGGCGAGACCGAGGTGTTCTGGGCCGAGTTCCCGCGCTCCTTGCGCGAACGCGGGCTGGCCGGCCGGGTCTTGTGCGGTCGGCTGACCGTCGGGGCGGGGCCATCCGTGATGACCGGCTTAGCGGCGGGGGCGTTCTCCGAGCCCTTCGTGTGGCGGTCCTCGCCGCTGTTATCGACGTGGATGTCGCCGGGACACCTGCGGACGCGTTCTGCGCGTACTGCACCCGTCATCTGCGCGTGGCTTATGTCGAGCGCCTGCACGCGTGCGTCGAGCTGTGCGCCGGTGCCTTCGGCGTCGCTGTCCGGCGGGGCGAACTGGACGTCGTGCATGTGTTCTGACGTTGTCGGAGGAGTCGGGCGGGCCGTCAGTCGGTGAGGGTGGCGCGGATTGCCGGGGTCAGGACGTCCGCGATCTGTTCGGGCGTGAGTGCTGTCACGGCGGGCAGTTGCAGCAGGTACCTCGTCAGGGCCAGCCCGAGCAGTTGGGAGGCGATCAGGCCGCCGGAGCGGGCGGCGGCGGCGTGGCCCACGGCGGCCGTCAGCGCGGGGGCGACCTGGGTGGCGAACACCTCGTGCATCCGCTGAGCCGCTCGCTCGTTGGTGACGGCGGACCGGAGCAGCACCAGCAGCGCGTCGTCGGAGGGGTCGCTCTCCCAGCGGTTGAGGAAGTGTCGGACGAGCGTGCCTGCCAGCTCCTCGGGCGCCACGCCGGACAGGTCCGGCAGACGTAGGTCGATGGCGAGTGCGGCGTCGAAGAGCTGTTCTTTGCTGCCGAAGTAGCGCATCACCATCGACGGGTCGATTGCGGCATCCGCGGCGACGGCCCGGATGGTGGTGCGCTCGTATCCCTGGGCGGCGAAGCGATCTCGCGCGGCCCGGAGGATCGCGGATCGGGTGGCTGCTGCGGACCGGCGTGCTCCCTGCTCACTCATCGTCATGCCAACAATCGTAGGCCAACGCCTGTTGACTTTCCAGCGTCGACCGGCGCACCATGTCAACAGTTGTTGGCCAACGGGCGTTGGCATCGGACTGAAGGGGGCACCACGATGAACACCACCGAGCGCACCGCACTCCCCGCCAGCACCCACGTCGCGATCGTCGGCGCCGGCCCCACCGGCCTGGCGCTGGCCGTCACCCTGGCCCGGGCGGGCATCGACTTCGTTCTGCTCGACCGCCTCGCCGAGAGCCCCCGCACCTCCCGCGCCGGCGTCGTCCACGCCCGAACCCTGGAGGTGCTGGAGGAACTCGGCGCCGCCGACGCGTTGCTCCCTCGCGGCCTGCGGCTGAGTCGCTTCGCGGTCCGCGACGGCGCCCGCCGCCTGCTCGACATCGGTTTCGAGGCCCTTCCGACCCGGTACCCGTTCACCCTGCTCACCCCGCAGTACGAGACCGAGGCCGTGCTGCTCGCCCGGCTCCGCGAGCTCGGCGGCGACGTCACCCGCCCCTACGAGGTCACCGAGGTACGGCAGAACGCCGACGCGGTCACCGTCACCATGCGCACCGGCGAGCAACTGCGGGCCGCTTACGCGGTCGGGGCCGACGGCATGCACAGCGTCGTCCGCGAGGCCGCCGGCATCGGCTTCACCGGCGGCTCGTACGGCCAGTCCTTCGTCCTCGCCGACGTCACCATGGACTGGGCGCCGACCGCGGAGGAGGTGTCGCTCACCTTCGGCACCGCCGGCCTCACCGTGGTCGCCCCGCTGCCCAGGGACAGGTACCGGGTGGTCGCCACCGTCGACGAAGCCCCCGCCGAGCCCGACCGGCAGTCCGTCCAGCGGCTGCTGGACGAACGGGCTCCCGGACAGGCGAAGATCACCGGCCTGGTCTGGTCGTCCCGCTTCCGGGTCCACCACCGGGTCGCCGACCGCTACCGCTCGGGCCGACTGTTGCTCGCCGGCGACGCCGCCCACGTGCACAGCCCGGCCGGCGGCCAGGGCATGAACACCGGTATCCAGGACGCCTACGCCCTCGGCCGGGCCTTCACCACCGGCCGACTCGACGAGTACGAGAGCAAGCGGCGCCCGGTAGCCGTACGCGTGGTGGCCTTCACCGACCGGATGACCCGCATCGCCACCGCGACCGGCCCGCGCCGGGCGCTGCGCAACGCCCTGCTCCCGCTCCTCGGCCGCACCCCCGCCTTCCGCCGCCGCCTGGCCACCGAGCTTGCCGAGCTGAACTACCGCTGACCGCCCGCCACCGCACGACGGCAGCGCACATCCACCGCCCGGGCGACAGCCGCCCGGGCGGTTCCTTGCGGCAAAGTGCCGATCCCCGTGGGCCGACGGTGGGTAACCCGGCCGTCCACCGCTCCCGCTCCGCGGGCTTTGCGGGTCAGCGCGCGGCTGTCAGAGCCTCACCGCAGCCCAGGATGTCGGCGATGAAATTCAGGGCCCCACCGCACTCCACGGAAGTGAGTTCCGCGCCGCTCACACCGAGGTCGCCGAGAACGCCGTCGTCGCCCAGGGGCCGGACGGGGCGACCGCGAATCCTTCCGTGTCCTCGCTGCCGTCGGCTTCGTCGCGGCCCGTGAGCCCGTCGACCAGAACGGAGCCGGAGGAACTGCGGGCGGCGATTGCCGCGTCCGAGACGAACACCCGCGCCTCGTCGTCGCCGTCCACCCGGACGCCGCCGGATGCTCGCCGTCGGCGGTGGGTACGCCACTGCCGTGCCGCCGCTGGGTACGTTGCACCGGGTGGTGCGCCGTGACCGCTTGGCGGGACGGACGCTGGTCATCGAGCGTGAGCCGAATCTCGCCGAGCCGCTGCGCACCGACCCGCTGGGCGAGCTGGGTCTGGGTACGGTCAGCGGCGCGGGTTTGGGCGGTCAGGTGTTCCTGCGTGAGCAGTCGCGCCTGGCGCAGGTACCGGTCCTGGTGCCTGGCGCAGGTCGTCGTCACGCCCGCGGTCGCATCTGTGGTGCAGCGCGTCGCGCATGCCGCGGCGGTTGGGGCGGTGGCCTGCCTGTACGGGGACGCGGGGCACGGCAAGACGGTGGCTCTGCAGTACGCGCTGTCGCAGTTGCCGA
Organism: Kitasatospora sp. NPDC004240; assembly: GCF_053603215.1. NCBI lineage: Bacteria > Bacillati > Actinomycetota > Actinomycetes > Kitasatosporales > Streptomycetaceae > Kitasatospora > Kitasatospora sp. NPDC004240. Next base: position 3,323 of record NZ_JBSGFD010000274.1, read on the forward strand.
ACCCGGCCCGGGTCCGCCGGGTCCATGTCGGGGTGCATCCGTCGGTTCCGGAGCTGCGCCGGGTGCTGGCCGACGCGCTGCAACTGAAGAGGCTGCCGCACTCGACCGGCGCGGCGGACCTGGTGCTCCTGGAAGCGCTGCGCCGGCCCAGGGTCCTGGTCCTGGACGAGGCACAGTGTCTGCCCGCCTCGGCGTTGCAGTCGTGGTGGCCGAGGCACTCGTTGACGGCCTGGGCCGCGAGGAGGGCCTGGAGCTTCCCGGCGAAGGCCGCTGGGACGTCTCCGGCGATCCAGGGCTCTCTCGTGTCGAGCCAGCCGATGTTGATCCGCTCGTAGGGGGCCTCGAAGCTGACGAATCGGTAGCCGGTTGTCAGGTCGGTGAAGGTGTCCCGGCCGTGGTCGCGGTAGCTGTAGGGGCGTGAGGTCTGGATAGAACACCAGTGCATCCTGTCACCGGTGCCCCGCTGTCGATGCCTGGCCAGCCTGGGGCGGACACCGCCCGCCACCGGCCGCCCCGCCGCGCGGTAGCGCCGGGGCGCGGGCGGTTGGGTCGGTGGGCCACCAGTCGTCGGCTTCGTCGGCCTCGGCGATCGTGCGGAGGAGCTCGGGGCCGACGGACCGCCGGTTCTGGGCGGATAGGAAGGCGTGACCGAGGGTGGCTTCGACGGCCCAGTGCGAGGACGGGGCGTTCTGGAGCGCGAACTCCAGGGCCTGCGCGATGTCCTCTCAGAAGTGTCCACTGTTCGGGGTAAAGCCCACCTCGATGCTCGCCCTGCACCTGCTCCAGTCCGCCCTGATGCACGTCAACGCACTGCTGCTCCGGCAGGGCCTGGCCGGGCCGAAGTGGGCCAGGAACTCACCGCCGGGGACCGGCGCGGGCTGACCGCGCTGTTCTGGTGTACCCGGCCCTCGCCGAGCAGTGCTCAGCGCGTCGGACGGTAGGTCGCGATGATCACTCCGCTGCTGGTCGGCTGAGCGCTGACCAGCTCCAGCTTCTTCAGGGCGGCGTCGTCGGCGAACAGTTTCTTGCGGCCCTCGCCGGCCACCACCGGGTGGATCAGCAGTACCAGTTCGTCCAGCAGGTCCTGCTCCAGAAGCGAACGCACCAGCGTGGGGCTGCCCGCGACGGTGATGTCCTTGCCCTCTCCCGCCTTGAGCTCCTCGATCACGGCCGTGAGATCGCCGTTGATGAGCGTGCTGTTCGCCCAGTCGTCCACGCCGTCCAGCGTGGAGGAGACGACGTACTTGGGCGAGTCGTTGATCCACTTGGCGAAGCCGGCGTCCTCGCCGTCGGTCACCGTCGGCCAGTACCCGGCCCACTCGGTGAACGTCACCCTGCCCAGCAGGATCGTGTCGGCCGTCTCCAGCGTCTTTCCCAGCGCCGCGCCCATCTCCTCGTCGAAAGCGAACTGCCACTCGTTCGGCGACTGGGCGACACCGTCGAGCGAGACGAACAGACCCGAAACGACCTTGCGCATGATTCCTCCGTGATGAGTTCGGGGCCGCCTTACCGGGCCCGGCCTGGATAGCGCTCCGGCCGGGGCGGGCCGACCCCGTCGGCTACGTCAGGAAGACTATGCGGGCATCGGGGAGGAGGGCTTGTACAGAAGCGACAGCGGCTCCGCCCTGTCCGGAGCACTCAGCTGAGTGGCGGTGCGGCCGATGAACCGGGTCAAGGACCGCGCCAGGTGCGGCTGGTCGAAGTAGCCCAGCCGGTGCACGACGTCCTGCGCCGGCACCCCCTCCTGGATCAGTACCGCCGCCTCGCGGGCACGGTGGATCTGCCGGATGGCCCCCCGGGTGAGGCCCGTTGCCGCGACGAAACGCCGCTGGAGGGTCCGCTCGGAGACATCGGGGGCCGCGCCGCCGAGCACCGCGGGCACGATCGGGTCGCAGTCCACGATGCCCTCGCGCACCATGCGTCGCACGAACGCCTCCGCGTTGTCGTAATCGGGCACGTGCCAGGCGGAACCCTTCAGCCACACGGAGCTCCGGGTCACGTCGGGGATCTCCGCGCTGCCGCCCACAAGCCGGCTGATCGGCACGTGGGGCATCGAGGTGCCCAGCGCGAAGCTGATGCCGAAGAACGTGGCGTCCTCGGGGACGGGAGCCGGACAGGCCTTGGGCTCCGGGCCCAGCACGGCCGCCTGCGTCCGGCCGTCGTGCTCCCAGAAGACGAGCTCCCAGTGCGACGCCGCGATCGACGTCATCCGGCCCACCTCGGTGCTGCGGCTGCGCCAGACCCGCTCGATGTGCGGCAACTCCGACGGCCGACTCTCGATCTCCAGACCCAACCGGACCATCCCCCGTTCACTGCCGCCTGGGCCGCCAGTGTGTCACGTCGAGCGGACGGCCAGAGCTGGTGCGAGATGCGCGGGAGGGATCGCCGTCGACGGCAGGTTCGCGCTGGCCCATATGGTCCGCGCGAGCCGGTTTGGCGGCCACCGCCAAACCGTCCGCGGCCTCGCGCGTCCGGCGCGGGGTCCCCGGCCGCTCCTGTGCGCCGGTCTGCCTCTTCTCCTTCGCCAGCGCCTGGTCCTCGGCGTCACTGGTGGCGGGGCGGGTGTGCGGGGGTGGGGGTGGAGAAGTGCTGGCGGTAGCGGTCGGGGGTGGTGGACAGCCGGCGGGTGAAGAGGCGGTGGAGGGTTTCGCCGTGCTTGTAGCCGACCGTGCGGGCGATGGTGGCGACGGTCAGGCCGGTCGTCTCCAGCAGGCGGCACGCCGCTTCGAGGCGGAGGGCTTCGACGAGCTCGGCCGGGGTGGTGCCGGTCTCGGTGCGAAAGGCTCGGGTGAAGCTGCGCTCGCTCATGCCCGCCCGGGCGGCCAGGGCCGCCACGCCGAGATCCTCCTCGAGGTGGTCGGGCAGCCAGTCCTGCACCGCCCGCACCGCCGGGGTCCGCGCGCTCTGCGCGCGCAGTTGGGTGCTGAACTGCCGCTGGCCACCGGGCCTCCGGGTGAAGACGACGAACGCGCGGGCGATCTTCTGGGCCGCCTCGGGCCCGTGGTCGCTCTCGACCAGGGCGAGGGCGAGGTCGATGCCGGCGGTGACGCCCGCCGAGGTCCACCGGTCGCGGTCGTGCACGTAGATCCGGTCCGCCTCCACCCGCACGCGCGGAAAGCGCTCGGCGAGCTGCTCGGCCGCACCCCAGTGCGTCGTGGCGCGGTAGCCGTCGAGCAGCCCGGCCGCGGCCAGCAGCAGAGCGCCCGCGCACACCGCGCACACCCGCCGGGCGCGCCCGGCGAGCGCGGGCAGCTCGCGCACCACCTCGCCGGACGCCGAGGCGTCAAGGGCCCCGAAGCCGCCGACCACGATCACCGTGTCGATCTGCGCCCCGGCACGGGCGACCTGGCGCAGCGTGTGCTCGGTGTGGATCCTCAGCCCGCCGAAGGCGGTGACGGCCCCGGCCCGGGGCGAGGCCGTCACGACCCGGTAGACCTCGGCCCCCAGCAGGGTGTTCGCCGCGTTGAAGACGTCCATCGGGCCGGCCAGCTCGGTCAGCTGGATCCCGTCGTAGACGACGAGGACGACGGTGCGCAGTGGATCGTGCAGCTCGGACGCAACCTGCTCATGGAGATCGAGGACGCGGGCAGCACGGCCGGGTTCCTGATCCGTGACCGCGACTCGAAGTTCACCGCCGCCTTCGACGCCCTGATGGCCGATGCCGGCCTGAAGACGGTCACCACCGGCATCCGGATGCCGCGGATGAACTCCCTGATGGAGTGCTGGATACAGACCTGCCGTAGGGAGCTTTTGGACCGTACCTTGATCTGGAACCAGCGTCACCTCCTCCACACGCTCCGTGAGTTCGAGGCCCACTACAACGGGGACCGGCCACACCGAGCGCTGATGCAGGCCGCGCCCCTGCGCTTGCTACCTGAACCGATCAACCCGCCAGGGCACGTCACACAGCTGGAGGTCCTTTGACGAGACCGACTCGGCGGCACACTCCACGAGTACCAACATGCCGCATGACCAGCGCGGATGATTATTCGGCACCCGCACTGCCGCCGGATCCGCTCCCGCGCGGCCCTCTCCGCGTCGGTCAAGCCGCCGCCCTGTGCGTACCTCACAGCACACGACTACCGGGGTAGGGTCGTTTCAAAGTCCTGGTGAGCACGTGAGTCCGCAGGTCATGGCGATGGATGGGGCCTGGCCCGTCACGAATGCACCGAAGCTCCGGTTGAACGGGGTGACCTTCCCAAGTCGCCCTGAACCGCCGGAGCTTCGATGTGCCGCCAGTCTGCCACCGTCTGCCTGGTCAAGTCGCCCGCTCTGGACAGCATGGCGGCATTGTCGCTGGTGGAGCGGTTGCGGTTGCTGCCCGATCCGCGTCGACGTCGAGGGGTGCGTCACCCGTTCGTGGCAGTGCTCCTGGTCGCCGCCTCGGCGGTGGTCGCCGGCGCGCGCTCGTACGCGGCCATCGGCCAGTGGTCCGCGAACGCTCCGCAGCACACCCTGGCCCGCCTGGGCGCCAGGGTCGCGGGAGCGCTGAGCGTGCGCGTCGCACCGAGCGCCGCCACGATCCGGCGAGTCGTCGGTCTGGTCTGCCCCGGCGGGATCGGCCTCGATCGCCGTGGACGGCAAGGCCGCCCGCGGCTCCCGGCACGGCACTGCGCCCGCCGCCCACCTGCTGGCCGCGATAACCGGAGACGGCCGGACCGTCACGCAACTGCGGGTGCCCGACAAGACCAACGAGATCACCTGCTTCACCGCGCTGCTGGCGCCCCATGACCTGACCGGAATCACGGTCACGGCCGATGCCCTGCACACCCAGCGCGCCCACGTGCGCTTCCTCGTCGAGGAGAAGAAGGCCCACTACCTGTTGGTGGTCAAGGCCAACCAGCCCGAACTGCACCGCCGACTGCGGTCATTGCCATGGAAGGACGTCACCGCGCGCCGCTACGACCGCGAGGCCGGCCACGGCCGCCGGGAGACCCGCGTGACCAGAGCCCTCACCGTCACCGGCCTCGGACTCGACTTCCCACATGCCGTCCAGGCCGCACGCATCCTGCGCCACCGCACCCACCTCAAGACCGGCACAGTCAGCCGCCAGACCGTCTACGCGATCACCGACCTGACCTCGCAACAGGCCTCACCCCAAAGGCTCGGCCAGCTCGCCAGATCGCAGTGGACCATCGAGAACCGGCTGCACTTCGTCCGCAACACCACCTTCGCCGAAGACGCCGCCAAGATCCGCACCGGACACGGACCCGAGAACATGGCGACCCTCCGCAACCCGGCGATCAACACGCTGCGACAGCACGGGCACCGCAACATCGCTTCCGGCCTCCGGCACGCCTCCTACGAGCCCTTCAGCCGCCCGCTCGACCTCCTGGGCATCGCCTGACCAGCACACTCGCAAGATCACGGGACTTTGAAACGACCCTGCCTCCACGACCACGACCGGGGTGGCCTCCAGCAAAAGCTTGCTGTGCCAGAGACTCAGGCCTGATATCGCTCGGACTGCCTGGATGACGTCCAACTTCGTAGTGCCGACCTCGGTCAGCAGCACGCTGAACTCCGGGTCCTCCATGACCACCCCTTGTCGACGCGAGACGAACAACTGGGC
>NZ_JBSGFD010000275.1:0-8848 GCF_053603215.1 Kitasatospora sp. NPDC004240
CCGGGGCCCCCCCGCGGCCGCCCCCCTCGCGCGCCGCGCGCCGGGCGCCCCCCCCGCCCGCGCCGGGGGGCGGCCGCGCGTCCGCCCCCACGCCCGCCGTACCGGACCTGCGCAGCTGTACCAGACGCATCATCAGTACACACCTCCTCCGACCGCCGGCACCGGCGGCAGCACTTCGTTCAGGAAGGTCGAGCAGAAGCGGGCCAGCGGCCCCCTGGACCGGATGCCCGGCGGCACGCCCCGCTCGATGTCCGCCGCCAGGCCTGGCTCCGGGGGCAGCTCCCCGGCGAGCTGCAGTCGCAGTCCCCGGGCGATCTCGGCGGCGGCGGGCCCGGCCTCGCGCCGCGTCCTGACCACCGCCCGCACGTCACCGAGCCGCATCCGTACGGCGGCCGAGACCCGGTCGGCGGCGGCCACCGCGCGCAGCTCGGAGGGCACCACCAGCAGGGCCGTGTCGGCCTGCTCCAGCGCTTGGCCGGCCGCCGGATCGAGGTGGCGGGGCAGGTCGACCACGACCACGCCCCCGCGTCGGCGGGCGGCCGCCAGCACGCTGCGCATGGCCTCGGGCGGCACCGCGAGCGCGTCACCGCGGTCCCAGGAGAGGCAGGACAGCGAGGCCAGCCGCCTCAGCACCGGAAGGGCCTTGGCCAGTTCGGCGCCGTTGACCCGGCCACGGGCACCGGTGAGGTCCGGCCAGCGCAGGCCCCGGGCGCCCTCGCCGCCGAGCAGGATGTCGATCCCGCCGCCGAGCGGATCGCCGTCGACGAGTATCGTCCGGCGGCCCGCCCTCGCCGCCGTGACGGCGAGGGCGCACGCCAGGGTGGACGCCCCGGCCCCGCCCCGACCGCCGATCACGGCGACGGTCAGGGCGGGGACCTCGACGCCCTCGGTGGCGTCGGCGATGCGGTCCAGCAGCCAGGCCTCCGCGTCGGGCAGGAACAGCACGTGCTCGGCGCCGAGTTGGACCGCGCGGACCCACACCTCGGGGTCGTCCAGGTCGAGCCCGAGGAGCAGCACCCCGCCGCGTCTGGGCAGCCCTGCGCAGCTCGCGGTCCGGTCGTCCCCCACCAGGACCAGCGGCGCCGCCTCCCATTCCCCGCGAGGCGGCGGGGACCCGCGGATCAGCCGCGGCTCGATCCCGAGCGCCGCGCACAGACGCAGCAGCTGCTCGATGAGGCGCTCGTCCTCGGTGACGACGAGCGGGCCGACCGGGGTCGGCCCGGGGGTGCGGGAGGAATCGGTGATCGGAGTCGACATGGCTGTCTCCCCTGCTGGGCACCCGCCCGCGGCGGGCGGGTGCGGATCGCGGTGGTGTCGGACAGCGGTCACCGGTCCGCCCCGCACGGGACGCCCGGGAGGGGTCGCCCGGGCGCCCCGAGGGGGCCACGGAAGGGATCCGGCGACCGCTGCCGAGCACCAAGGTGAGGGGTGATCCGGATTCCGTCAGCACGGTTCCGATTCCCTGTGGATAACCCGGGGGCTGGGGATAAGAAGGTTCACCCGACAGGGGGGCTATTGAGCAAAGAATTGACGAAACGAGCTCACCGAGAAGAGTCGGGAGATCACCGAGAGGCGACCTCCCGGGCTTCGGGGAGGTCTTCCGGGGCGCCTCATCAGGACATCCGCGACCATGAGTGGTCAACCACGGAGAGTGAGAAAAGTCGGCGGGCGGCCCTCACGCCGACACCCCCTGTAGATCACCCGGCGACCGGGCACCGAGTCCGCCGACGACGGCCTTCAAGGCCTGAAAAACGGGCCCGGACGTGCGACGACCCCCGCCGGGGGGGAGAGCGGGGGTCGTCTATCCACAGCCCGACTCGGGGGGGAGGAGCCGGACCGGGTTAGCACGGTCGCGAACGATCCGTGACTTCCATGGTGTACCCGAGCGGCCAGAAACACAAACCCGCACGCCCGCGAGTACACCGAATGGCGGCCTGTTTTGCGACGCCATCTATCCTCGGTTCCCGTGGACACCACCGAGAACGCCGACGAGAACGCGGACGCCGCCGCCGGCGCCGGATCGCCCGCCGCGGGAGCGGCCCCCGTACAGCCGGGAACGGAAAATCCCGCACCGGTGACCCCGGCGCCGGCGCGGGCCGACACCGCCCCCGGCCCGGCCCGGACGCGGCCCGCCGGACCGCGGACGGCGGCCTTCTTCGACCTGGACAAGACGATCATCGCCAAGTCGAGCGCGCTGGCCTTCAGCCGCCCCTTCTACCAGGGCGGCCTGATCAACCGTCGGGCCGTACTGCGCAGCGCCTACGCGCAGTTCGTCTTCCTGGTGGGCGGCGCGGACCACGACCAGATGGAGAAGATGCGGGAGTACCTCTCCGCGCTCACCCGGGGCTGGAACGTCCAGCAGGTCCGCGAGATCGTCGCCGAGACGCTGCACAACCTGATCGACCCGATCATCTACGACGAGGCCGCCTCCCTGATCGAACAGCACCACGCGGCCGGCCGCGACGTGGTGATCGTCAGCAGCTCGGGCTCCGAGGTCGTCGAGCCGATCGGCGCCCTGCTCGGGGCGGACCACGTCATCGCCACCCGGCTGAAGATCGAGGACGGCTGCTACACCGGCGAGATCGAGTACTACGCGTACGCGGAGAACAAGGCGGCGGCGATCCGGGAGTTGGCCGGGTCCGAGGGCTACGACCTGGCGGAGTGCTACGCCTACAGCGACTCGTCGACGGACCTGCCGCTGCTGGAGGCGGTGGGCCACCCGTCGGCCGTCAACCCGGACCGCGCCCTCCGCAAGGAGGCGGTGGCCCGGGAGTGGCCGGTGCTGGTCTTCGACCGGCCGGTGGAACTGCGGCGGCGACTGCCGGAGTTCTCGGCCCCGAGCGGTTCGGTGCTGACGGCGGTGGCGGTCGGCGCGGCCGTGCTCACCGCCGGGGTGATCTGGTACGCGGCCAGGCGCCGGCGCCCGCTCGACTGAGACCGGACGGCGGCCCTTCGCCGGTCTGCGGTCACGCTCGGGCATGGCCACGGAAGCCCTTTGGGACAAAACGGGCAAAAGCCAAAGACTTCTCGTTTCGGGTTCCCCTTTCGCCCGAAACGCGATACAAATGAAGCACGGCCCGCGAGACCCGGTCAGGACCGAAGAGGTCAAACCGACAACGCAGTTCAGGCCCCACGGACCGCGCGTACAGATAACCGAGCACCCACATGCAGCCGACCCGCTGTCGGGCCGCCGCACCAGACGAACGGGCAGGATCCCCGTCTGATGGGCACTTCCGGTGCATGCATGGTCACCCGGGTACCTGTGCCAGCGGCGGCACCGAGCAGGATCAGGTGCCGCCGCATCTGCGTGCCCGCGCACCGGAGGACGTCCGCGGAACGGACCTCCGTCCACGGAACGCCCCTCCGGGCACCGCCCGTTCGGCGCGCGATCGGCGCGGCCGCTCAGACCATGCCGCGCTGCATCGCCTCGCAGACCGCCGTGCTCTCCCGCACCCCGAGCCCCAGGGCCCGACCGCAGTGGCCGATCCAGGCCGCCATCCCGTCCGGAGTGCCGGCCAGGTAGCCGTCGAGCGCCCGCCGGTAGGCGGCGGTGCCGAGCTCCACCAGGCCGACCTCGGTCGGGCAGATCGCCTTGGGGTCCAGGCCCTCCGCGATCAGCACGATCCGCTGCGCGGCGCGCGCGACCAGGCCGTTGTACGAGGGGAACGGCCGCAGGGCCATCAGCTCGCCGTGCACCACCGAGGCCACCACCAGGGCCGGCGTGCCCACGCCCTTGCCCTCCGCCCGCGCGACCAGCAGCTGCGAGAGCTGGTCGAGCCGGGCCGCGACCTCGTCGGCGCCGGGGGCCGGCGCCGGCTGCGCCACCGGGGCGACGGCGGCCTCCTCGCCGGCGACGTGCCCGTCGTGCTCCCCGCGCTCCCCGCCCGCGGTCGGCAGGAGCTCCAGCGGGAACAGCGGCTCGGGCGTCTCCCCCGCGCGCCGGGGGCGGCCCGCCGCGGCCTCGGAGTCGCCGACCGCCAGGAGGTGCAGCCGCGCGAGCACCTGGAGCGGCGAGTGCCGCCACACGCTCAGCAGCTGCCCGGCCTCGGCGGAGATCCGTAGGGCCGCGCCGACGGTACGGGCTTCGGTGTCCGCGCCGAAGTCGGTCCGGCGGCGGACCTCCTCCAGCGGCCAGTTCGCCCCGGCCAGCGCCGCCGAGGCGCGGGCTCCGCGGAGGGCGGACTCGGAGGTGACCTCGGCCGCGCGGCGGCGCATCACCCGGTGGCCGTAGAGCCGGTCCACGGCCTTGCGCACCTCGGCGACCGCGTCGGGCACCCCGGGGAGCTGGGCCAGCGGGGCGAGGGGATCTGTTCCAGTGCTCACCTACCCGAGGGTAATGACCCGGGCGCCCCTCGGGGAACGGCAACCCCGCATCACCCGTTCGAGGCAATCGTCACTTCCCTCCCCCGGGGGGTCGCAAACCCGGGCTAGCATGGCCACAATCGGAGACGATAACGATTTCCAATTCTGGAGATCGCAGAGATCGCGCGCGAGAGCCCTGAGCGGGCGGCCGGCCGGAGCCGGCCCGGATCCCGGCCGGGGCCGCAGGCGCCCCAGAGTGAGAGCCGGAGTCCCAGATGAAGATCGCCTTCGTCGGCAAGGGCGGCAGCGGCAAGACCACGCTGTCCTCACTGTTCATCCGCCACCTGGCCGCCGCCGGCCGCCCGGTCATCGCCGTCGACGCCGACATCAACCAACACCTCGGCCCCGCCCTCGGCCTGACCGACGCCCAGGCCGCCGACCTGCCGTCACTCGGTCACCACCTGCCGCAGATCAAGGAGTACCTGCGCGGCAGCAACCCGCTGATCGGCTCGGCCGACGAGATGATCAAGACCACTCCGCCCGGTCGCGGTTCGCGGCTGCTGCGCATCGTCGAGGAGAACCCGGTCTACGCCGCCTGCGCCCGCCCGATCGCGCTGGACGAGGGCTCGGTGCGGCTGCTCGCCACCGGCACCTTCACCGAGGAGGACCTCGGCGTGGCCTGCTACCACTCCAAGGTCGGCGCGGTCGAGCTGCTGCTCAACCACCTGGTCGACGGTCGGGACGAGTACGTGGTCACCGACATGACGGCGGGCTCCGACTCCTTCGCCTCCGGCCTCTTCACCCGCTTCGACCTCACCTTCCTGGTGGCCGAGCCCACCCGCAAGGGCGTCTCCGTCTACCGCCAGTACAAGGACTACGCCCGCGACTTCGGCGTCGAGCTGCGGGTGGTCGGCAACAAGGTGCAGGGCCCGGCCGACCTGGACTTCCTGCGCCGAGAGGTCGGCGACGACCTGCTGACCACCTTCGGCCACTCCGACTGGGTGCGCCGTCTGGAGCAGGGTGCCGAGCCCGAGCTGCGCACGCTCGAACCGGGCAACCGTACGGTGCTGGAGCTGCTCCGGGCCGAGGTGGACGCCGCCCACGACCGCCGGGACCCCCGCCGCTACACCGAGCAGGCCGTCCTGTTCCACGTGCGCAATGCCGAGAGCTGGGCGAACGCCAAGGTCGGCATCGACCTGGCCACCCAGGTCGACGGGGAGTTCGTCCTCGGCGACCACCGGCCGGCCGCGGCGGGCGCGCACGCCTGACGGCGGGCGCACACGACGACCGAACGGGCCGCACCTCCCCCTCGACCGGGAGGGGCGGCCCGTTCCGCGTTCCCGGCCCGCCTGCCCGCCTGCCCGCCTCACATCCCCCGCTCCGCGGCCCCTGACCAGCAAATTCCCGCCCGTTCGGATACCACCCAATGGGGTGAATGCGACCCTCCAGCCCTGTCGCCACGGATGACGCTGTGCAAAGCTTTCATTACTCTCGGTTTACCGAGTCTTGATACGCCGTACGACCCCATGGCTCACGGGCCCGGCCCGGTGACACCCCGCACTCCCCACCGCGCCCACGCCATCCCGCCACACCGTCGCAACCCGCGACGGCAGCTCCGGCCCCACCGAGCCCGTCCGGGCCCCGAGCCCCACAGCCGGACACCCCTCGGTAGCGACAGCCGTGCGACGGCCGACACCGCTCTCGGTCGCGCCCGACTCGTTCACAGCCGGAGCCGGTCCAGTTCGCTTCCCCCGGACAGACGGGACACCCCATGACGCCCGACATCTCCACCGCCCCCATCGCCTCCGACACCAATGACCACGCCCCGCCGGGCGGCCGCTCACGGCCTCGCCCGCGCTCCCACCGGCTGCAGGACCTCTCGGCCTCGCTGGTGGTGTTCCTGATCGCGGTGCCGTTCTCGCTCGGCATCGCCCTGGCCACCGGCGCCCCGCTCACCGCCGGCCTCACCGCAGCGGCCGTCGGCGGCATCGTGGTCGGACTCCTCGGCGGAACGCCCCTCCAGGTCAGCGGTCCCTCGGCCGCGCTCACGGTGATCACCGCAGGGCTGATCGCCCAGTACGGCTGGCAGGCCACCTGTGCCATCACCCTCGCCGCCGGCCTGCTCCAACTCGTCCTCGGCGTACGCCGGGTGGCCCGCACCGCCCTCGCGGTCTCGCCCGCCATCGTGCACGGCATGCTGGCCGGCGTCGGTCTCACCATCGCCATCGCCCAGCTGCGAGTCGTCCTGGGCGGCTCCCCGCAGAGCTCGGCGGTCGACAACCTGCTCGCCCTCCCGGGTCAGTTGGCGGGCCCGCACCCGCCCGCGCTGACCGTCGGCGCGCTCACCGCGGCCATTCTGCTCGGCTGGCCGCGCCTGGACCGACTCCCGGGCCGGGCGGGCGAGTTCGGAGCCCGGCTGGCCCGCGTACCGGGGCCGCTGGTCGCGGTGGGCGCGGCCACCGCGCTCTCCGTCCTGCTGGGGCTGCGCCTCGCCCGCATCGAACTGCCCGACTGGCAGCCCCACGCCCTCCTCCCCGCTCTGCCGCACGGCTCCGCCCTCACGATCCTGGCCGCTGTGCTGACCGTCACCGCCGTGGCGAGCGTCGAGTCGCTGCTCTCCGCCGTCGCGATCGACCGGATGTCCCACCGCAGCGGCGACCTCGACCGCGAGCTGCGCGGACAGGGCGCGGCCAACATGGTCAGCGGCCTGCTCGGCGGCCTGCCGATCGCCGGCGGCGCCGTCCGCAGCACCGCCAACGTCCGCGCCGGCGCGCAGAGCCGGTGGTCCTCCGTCCTGCACGGCGGCTGGGTCCTGGTGGCCGCGTTGGCACTCACCGGCGGCCTCCGCCGGATCCCGCTGGCGGCACTGGCCGCCCTGGTCCTGGTCGTCGGCCTGCAGATGGTCAGCTTCGCGCACATCCGTAAGGTGCACCGGCACCGCGAGTTCCCGGTCTACCTGTTCACCGTGCTCGGCGTGGTCCTGCTCGGCGCCCTGCCCGGAGTGGCGCTGGGTGCCGGAACGGCCGTCCTGCTCGCGCTCTACCGCCTCACCCGCGCCCACGTGGACGTGCTCAACGACCCCGACGGCTCGTTCACCATCCGTACGCACGGTCCGCTGACTTTCGCCGCCGTCCCCCGGCTGAGCCGCGCGCTCGTCGGGATCCCCGCCTCCGCCCGGGTGACGGTCATCCACGACGGCGCCTTCCTGGACCACGCCGCGTACGAGACGCTGCACAGCTGGCGCACGGCCCACCAGGCGGCCGGCGGCCAGGTGTCGATGGTGACCCGGCGCCAGAACGAGGAGGTGCTGGACCCCGACGGTACGGTCCGCACGGGCAGCTCGCCGGGCCCGCACCGCTGCCGGGCCTGGACGCCCTGGGTCGGCCATCACTGCATCGACCAGCAGGAGGATCCGCACGGCCGGCTCCTGGACGGCGTCCGGGGGTTCCAGCTGCACACCGCGCCGCTGATCCGTCCGGAGCTGGCCCGCCTGGCCAGGGAGGGCCAGACGCCCTCGCAGCTCTTTCTCACCTGCGCGGACTCCCGGATGGTCACCAGCATGATCACCAACAGTGGCCCCGGTGACCTCTTCACCGTCCGCAACGTCGGCAACCTCGCGCCCGCCCCGTTCGAGCCCGGCGCGGCCGACGACTCGGTGGCCGCCGCGGTGCAGTACGCCGTCGAGGTCCTGGAGGTCCGGTCGATCACGATCTGCGGGCACTCCGGCTGCGGCGCGATGAAGGCCCTGCTGGACGGCGTCCACGAGCGTCCGGGGACACCGACCCCGCTGACCCGGTGGCTGCGCAACGGACGCGGCGCACTGGACCGGCTGCGACGCGCCCCCGCCGAGTTCACCACCCGGCCGGTGGTCGACCTGGTCGAGCAGCTCTGCATCACCAACGTGGTGCAGCAACTGGACCAGCTGATGGCGAACCCTGCCGTGGAACGCCGGGTCGCCGAGGGCAACCTGCACCTGGTCGGGATGTACTTCGACTTCGCCACCGCGCAGGCGTACGTCCTGGACCGGGAGAGCGGGCGCTTCAGTCCGGTCGGGGCGGAGTGCGACACGCCCGACCGCGTTGACGGGGAGGACCCGGAGCTCGCGGCCTGAGCGATCTCGGTCCGTGACCCGCTGGGTGCGCTTCTGGTGCCGGTACGCACCCGGCGGGTCAGGGCTCGGCCGGGGGGCCACAGCGACGACGGTGAAAGGGCCCTGCCGGTGACAGGCCCGGGAAATCCGCCCGGCGATCGGCCCGCCGAACAGCCGGGGAACCGGTGGAAGGATCCGGAGGAGGCCAGGGGGCTGCGCGGGAGTGGGCTCCGACGCTTCGGTCAAAGGTCTACACCAATTCCTGGGAGCCTCTTGTCAACTGACCTCTTCGCCTGGTGAGCTGTGTGCTGGGACACACGGGACAATCCCCACGCACGGGATCGCCCCCGATCATGACTCGATGAGGAGTGCGCGTTGAGCAACGAGAGCCTGGCCAACCTGCTCAAGGAGGAGCGGCGCTTCGCCCCGCCGGCAGAGCTCGCCGCAGCCGCCAAC
>NZ_JBSGFD010000276.1:0-8582 GCF_053603215.1 Kitasatospora sp. NPDC004240
CCCGGGGCCGGGGCCGGGGCCGGGCCGTTCGCCCGCCGGGCCCCGGCCGGGCGCGCGCCGGCCCCTCCCGTTACCCCGGTATCCGGGCTCGCAGGGCCTGGACGAACCAGCCGAGTTCCGCTGTCAGGCTCTGCGGGGCGCACCAGCCGTTGATCACGGCGAGCAGTTGCAGGTACCGCTCGCGGCGGGGGTCGTTCGCGCTCTCCAGCCGGGTCAGCAGCCGGCGCCGGAGAGCGATGTCGTCGGGGCGGCCCAGGAGGTGCGCGTACGGGGCGGTGAGCGCCGCGACGACCGGATCGGCCTGGGGTGAGGCCGGGTCGACGCCGGTGGCCAGGGCCGGGCCGGCGTGGTCGCGGACGGCCGCGACGGGATCGCGGTGCACGCCCGCGGCGGCGCCCTCGGCGCGGTCGGCCGCGAGGTGCTCGGCCGTGCGCCGCATGCCGGCGCGGAAATCCGGGTCCTGGGACAGTTCGGCCAACTCCACCCACGCCTCGACCTGTTCGGTCTCGGGGCTGTCGGGCAGTTCGGGGGTCATCGAGCGTATGACCCCCGCGAACGCGGGGTCGCCCAGGGCGCCGAAGACGGTGTCGAGGAAGTCGCCGATCAGGCGTCGGCGTTCGTCCTCGGAGAGCTTGGCCAGCTTGTGCATGAGATCCATCTCCTCAGGGGTGGAGCCGCGCCTGGCCACCGCCGTCAGCACCGCGCGCCGCAGGCGCAGGGTGGCGATCTGCACCGCCAGCGCCTCGGCGTGCGCCGCGGCGACCTCGGGGAGCGAGACCTCCCGCTCCACGACCCTGCGGATCGTGGGCAGGTCCAGTCCCAGGTCACGCAGCGTGCGCACGAGGTCCAGGCGGGCGAGGGCCTCGATGCCGTAGAGGCGGTAGCCGACCGGGCTACGGTCGGTCGGCGGCACGATCCCGCTGTCGGAGTAGAACCGGATCGCCTTGACCGTCAGCCCGGTCCGCCGGGCCAGGTCACCGATCGAGTAGAGCGTGTCGCCGTCCATGCCCCCCACCCTCCCGTCTCCCCCTACCGGAGACTCAAGCCGGTCGCGCCCCGGCACGCCCAGGAACCACACCGACGCGGTCGGGGCCGGGCGCATCACCGCGACGCCCTTCGACACCGCGATCCTGCGCGACTGCCCCGGATCACTGCCGCCAACGCCCCGCCCCGGCGTCCGGCGGGCCCCCGCACCGGCGGGCCCTTGCGCGACCGGGTGCTGCTCCACCTGCTGCCGGACGGCCCGCGCCCGCGCCCGCGTCGGATCGTCGACACAGGCCCGGAGGACTTCCACGGGCCGGACCCCTTTCACCGGTCCGTACGGCACGGGTGGGTGGTTCGTGCGCCCCGCCCGTGTCCTGCCGGCCGGTGAGGCGTGAACGCCGTGACCGCCGGGCGCAGGGTCCGCCCGGCGGGCACGGCGTCAGGGTTTGCGGTCAGGGTGCGAGGGCCATGGCGAAGATGTGGTGCGCGGTGCCGGAGGTGGCGCTCCCGGCGGGGAGGGTGACGGAGGTGAGCTGCTTACCGGCGGGCAGCGCGACCTTGTGGAGCCACAGGGAGGCGGTGTGGTTGTAGGCGGGGGTGCTGGGGTCGTTGTAGGGGGTGTCGTGCTGGTTCTGGTAGGAGACCTGCTTGACGAGGGTGTTGCCGTTGGTGGCGGAGGTGTTCCACCAGTCGGTCAGGGCGAGGGTGAAGGGCTGGGTGCTGCCGTCGGAGAAGCGCAGGGTGCCCTGGGCGGAGGGGGCGTTGTTGGTGGCGAATCCCACGATGCCGAGGGTGGATCCGGTGCCGCTGACGGCGACGCTCTGCCCGGTGGCGTGGACGTGGTCGGGGGTGCCGTAGCGTCCGGGGTGCCAGGTGAAGGTGACGCCGGCGGTGGTGACCTGCTGGCCGGGGACCAGGCCGGCGGCCTCCAGGGCGTCGCCCGAGAAGGTGCGGCCGCTGAGGGTGGCCGAGGCCAGGGCGCCCGCGGTGGCGTTGTCGTCGGAGGTGACCGCGATCTCGTTGTAGAGGCCGGCCAGGGGCAGGGCCTCGTCGGCCGGGGCGGCGTTGTAGGCGCCGCGGTGGGGGGCGGTGGTCGCGGAGACGGGGTTGCCGAAGAAGTCCTGGCCGCCGTTGTTCGCGATCACGGCGCCGCTGCCCAGGGCGGGCGAGCCGGACCTGAGCCGCAGACCCGGGCCCGCCGAGTCACCGGTGAGCTTGGGGTCGGTGGTGACGGCGTGGGTGTCCCCGGCGGGGGCGGCGATGCCGCCGTGGTAGACGTTGGAGTCGAAGACGACGCCGCTGCCGGTGGCGAAGGAGCCGGACGGGGCCACGAAGATGTTGTTCTTCACCACCTTGTTGTTGCCGATCGTGTCGACGATGGGCCTGGACGGGCAGTAGAAGGTGTTGTTGTAGATGTAGTGGGTGCCGGGGGTGCCGCTGCTGAGCACCATGCGGCAGTCGTCGACGGCGACGTTGTAGCGCAGGACGACGTCGGTGTTGCTCGTGCCGGTGTTGGCCGGGTTGGAGGCGCACCCGGACACGCAGTTGAGGTAGAAGCCGCCGGCGTTGCCGTACGAGTAGTTGTACTGGTAGGTGCAGGTGCCGGTGACGCTGATGTCGCAGTCCCAGGCGGTGGCGTCGAAGCTGGAGGGCTTGCTGCCTCCGACGGTGTTGTACTGGAAGGTGGGGTTGCTGCTGTTGTAGGGCCACATGCCCGCGAAATTGCCGGCGACGAACGGGTACTTGCCCAGGCCCAGGTCGGTGGCGGTGTTGTACTCCACCAGCGGCGAGGCCGAGTTGTGGACGACGATGCCGTCGCCGCCGGCCTCGTCGATGCGGTTGCCTGCGATGTGGACGGCGGTGTGCTTGGTGCTGGTGTCACCGGCGAGTTTGATGCCGCCTCCGCCGGTGTCGTGGATGTGGTTGTCGGTGATGGTGATGCCGTCGAAGTGGCCGACGCCGCCGGAGACCTTCACCACGATGCCGGCGGAGGCCGAGAACCAGGAGGCGTTGGCGCCGGTCTTGTCGCCCCAGCCGGAGGTGTCGGACACCTCCAGGCCGGTGATGACGATGCCGGCCTTGTGGGCGGCGGTGGTGGACTCCACGAGGACGCCGTCGCGCAGGCCGCGGTCGCTCGCGTCGTTGCGCACGTGCAGGTCGCGCACGGTCCAGTGGGACTGGTCGACCAGGCGCACGGCGGCGATCGCCCCGGCCCCGTCGACGACGGGCGCGGGGCCGGCGCCGTAGGAGGTGATGGTGACCGGGGATCCGGCGGCGCCCGATCCCCGGGGCTGCAGGGTGCCGGTGCAGGTGGTGCCGGCCTTGAGGCTGAGGGTGTCCCCGGCGGCGAAGACGTGCGTGTTGGCGCCGGCGAGGGAGTTCCAGGGGCTGGTCTGGGTGCCGCTGCCGGCGGAGGCGGCCGAGCAGTCGAGGAAGTACGACGTGCCGGCGGCGGCCGCGCCGGTGCCGTTGGCGAGGACCAGGCCCGCCACCAGGGCGGCGGCGCCCAGCAGGCCGGTCGTGGTGCGTCCGAAGGGTCTCATCGGGGCCCTTTCGCAGAAGAGTGGGGGTGGGTGGGGGTGGTGCTCCGATACCGAGGGGGAAATCGGGCCGTCCACGGTCGGGGGAACCGAACGGATCGGTTTCGGCAGTGCCGATATTGAGAGCCTTCGGGTCGACTGTCAATACACCCAAAGATGGCGGACCGCATCAATGCGGATACGCGAGCACGAGCATTCCGCAAAATCCGCGGTGACGGCCCGAGAGACCCTCCCGGGGCATGCAAAAACGTGCGGTACCGGCGGGCGGACCGCATGAATGCAAAAACGAGAATATGCACGCCGGCGGGCCGGCGGTGAATTCTGTGGCGAAACGCCGGAAAGGCATGCCCGAAGGCGGCGCGCGACCGACGGAAGGAAGGCCGAGCAGGCCCCGAAGGCGCCGCACGACGCGCCCGCCCCGGGCCCGAGGCCCGCCCCGAAGGGCACGAGGCGGCGAACGGGAGCCGTGCCGCGTCGACGCACTGACGGCACGTCCCGCCGGTACGGCAGGGGCGAACGGGATCCCGGCGCACGAGGGCTCCTGACCGCAGGGGTGGCGCGGCAGGAGTCGGGAATAACGGCAGTCGCAGACTCCGGTCGGAGCTGGGCCGGTACCATCTTCATTCCCGATATCGATCGAAGTCAAGACAATTGGACCGAATGATCAAATGATCCGGCATGCCGTCGCAAAATGCCCGGTCCGTACCCGCGCGGAAGACCGTCCCGGCGCTGACGTGAACGACGCTTTCCGCCGTGCTCGCGGCGCCGGAATTGCCCCGCCGGCAGCCTAGGCGTCCAGACGCGGAGTGCGCGAGAGTGCCGCCACGGTCTCCGCGGGGCGACGGGCCGCCGATCGGCCGGAAATCGTACGGGGATGGCCACGTACCGACCGGGTCAATCCCCGACCGGGTGGATCCGTCCGCCGGGTGGCGGGTCGGGGGGCGCCCCCGGTCATCCGCTTTTGCGGTGCGGCGGGCGGGCACGGCGCCGGGTCCCGTCGAAGGTTCCCCAACCCGGGTGGAGGGCAACCGGCCCCGGCGCCGCAAAGGTGCCCGGGGCCGCGCTCGCACCGCCTCCCCCGCTCGTTGCGGGGACGTGGCACTGGAACTACGTTGACAGCAGGGTGCGAGGAGGCCCGGCGGGTTCGTGGAGGTCGGCCGTGGCAGTGGACCGTGATCGCGAGGGCACCGGTACGGGACGTGGTTTCGCGCTGGTGGGCCGGCGCCGGGAGCTGGATCTGCTGCTGAGCGCGCTGACGGTCCCGCCGGCGGTGGTGCTGGTCGAGGGCGAGGCCGGCGTCGGCAAGTCCCGCCTGGTGCAGGAGGCCGCCACGGTGCTGGCCGGGCGCGGGGTGCGCGTGGTGACCGGCCGGTGCCATCCGCTGCGTGAGCCGCTGCCGTTCGGCCCGGTGCTGGACGCCCTACGGGAGAGCGCCGACCGGCTGCCCCCACCCGAGCGCCTCAACCCGCAGGCCGGGGCGCTGGCCCCGCTGCTGCCCGCCCTCGCCGCACACCTCCCACCGCCGCCGCCACCACCGCAGGACCCGAGAGCCGCACGCTTCCAACTGATGGGCGCGGTGCGCTCCGTGCTGGACACCGCAAGTCCCCTGGTGCTGGTGGTGGAGGACCTGCACTGGGCCGACGAGGCCACCCGCGAACTGCTCCTGCTGCTGGCCCGTGACCTGCCCAGGCGGCTCGGGCTCGTGCTGACCTTCCGCCGTGAGGACCTGCCCGCCGACACCCCCGTGCTGGGCGCCCCCTACCGCAGGCCGGGGCGCACCAGCGGCGCGGAGATCCACCTCACCCCTCTCACCGAGGACGACGTCCACCACCTCGCCGCCGCCGTCCTCGGCCCGCGGGTCAGCACCGCCCTGGGCCGCACCCTGTTCGCACGCAGCGCCGGCCTGCCCCTCGTCGTGGAGGAGGACCTGCTCACCCTCGCCGACCGGGCCCACCACCCGCGGCCGGGTCCGGGCCGGGCGAAGGGCGACGGTGCGAGGCGGCCGGGCAGTGCGCCGAGGGACGACGTGTCGGATCCGGACGACGTGTCGGCCCTGGAGGAGGCCGCCGTCCCCCGCGGACTGCGCGAGGCGGTGACCACCCGGATGGCGGCCCTGTCGCAGCCCGCCACCGCGATGGTCGAGGCCACCGCCGTCCTCGCCGTCCCGGCAGACCAGAACCTCCTCACCGAGGTCACCGGTCTGGCCCCCCAGCAGGCCGGAGCGGCCCTCGCGGAGGCGCTGCGGGCCGCCGTCCTGCACGAAAGCGGCCCCGGCCGCTACAGCCTGCGCCACGCCCTCGCCCAACAGGCCGTCTACCACCACATCCTCGGCCCGCGCCGACAGGAACTCCACCGCCGGGCCGTCCGTGTCCTGTGGACCACCCCCGCACCACCCCTGGTCCAGATCGCCCACCACACCCGGGCGTTGGGCGACATCCCGGCGTGGCTGCGCCAGGCCGAGACCGCCGCCGACCAGGCCATCGCCCTCGGCGACGAAGGCACCGCCACCACCCTCCTCCACGAGATCCTCGGCCAGCCCCACCTGGAGCCCGATCTGCGGACCCGCTGCGCCCTGACCCTGTCCCGCATCGCCGTCAACGGTGTCGACCACACCACCAGCACCACCGCCCTGCGCCGCATCGTCTCCGACCCCCGGCTCCCGAGCGCCGCCTGCGGCGAGATCCGCCTGACCCTGGGCCTGCTCATGCTCAACCAGGCCCGGGACGCCGCCGGAGAACGCGAGCTGGAACGGGCCGTCGAGGAACTGGCCACCCGCCCCGAGGCCGCCGCCCGCGCCATGACGGCCCTGGCCCTGGACGATCGGAAGTCCCCACAGGAGGCCCGGGCGTGGCTGGAGCGGGCCGAGAACGCCGTCCGTGCCGGCCCCGACCGTGGCGCGCGGGCCGCCGTCCACGCCGCCCGCCTCTGCCTGATGGCCTGCGCCGGGGAGCGCGACGTGTGGGACCTCGTCGATCGGCTACCGCGCGACGACCCGGACCCGGAGGTCCTGCGTCAGAGCGCCCGCGCCCTCTACAACGTGGCCGACGCCGCGCTCGGCACCGGCCACGACACCCGCGCCGAGGCCCTGCTCCACGAGAGCCTGGACCTCGCCCGACGACAGGGCACCCAGGTCGTCCTGGAGTGTCTGGGCGCCATCGACCTCCTGCGGCTGGACTGGCTGGCGGGCCGCTGGAAGCACCTGGAGGCCGACCACGCCGCCCTCACGGCCCGGTATCCCGACATGGTCAGCGCGGCCTGCGACGCGCACCTGACCTCGGGATGTCTGGCCGCCGCCCGCGGGCAGTGGACCCGCGCCCTCGACCGGCTCGGCCGGGCGGAGCGCATCGCACAGGCGGCCACCGAGGTGGACTGGAAGCTGCGGGTCGCCGCGGGCATCGCCCAGGTCCATCTCGCCCGGGAGCAGGCCCAGGACGCCTGGAACGCCACCACCCCGGCCCTACGGGCCCTACGCGCCGCCGCCTGCTGGCCGGTGGCCGGCGCCCTGGTACCGGTCGCCGTCCAGGCCGCACTCACCGGCGGCCACCACCAGGACGCCGCCGACCTCGTCACCGAGGCCGAACACGCCCTCGACGGCGTCGACGCACCCGCCGCGCACGCCCAGACGCATCTCGCCCGGGGCCTGCTCCTCCTGCACGAGGGCGACACGAGCGGCGCCGCCCACCACCTCGGCCACGCCCACACCGCCCTGCGGACGATCGGCCGCCCCTACCACGCCGCCCGCGCCCTCGAGCAGTACGCCCGAGCCCTCGCCCCCACGGACCCCCGCGCCGGCGCCGGCCACCTCGCCGAAGCCGCCGCCACCCACACCGCCCTCGGCGCCACCGCCGACGCCGCCCGCTGCCAACAGGCCCTGCGCCACCTCGGCCTGCACCGCCCCACCCCCCGCGGCCGCCGCGGCTACGGCGAACGACTCTCCCCCCGCGAGAGCCAGGTCGCCCGGCTCCTGGCCACCGGCGCCACCAACAACGACATCGCCCAGGCCCTCGCCATCTCCCCCCGCACCGTCGAACAACACGTCGCCAACACCCTCAGAAAACTCCGCACCACCCGCGACGGGATCCTCACCACCACCGACCACCCGTAGGACCCGGCCCGGCGGAAGGGTCACAGGTCCGCCCAGCAGGTGGCACCCCACCCCCCCGGGCGGGAGCCGTGCGCGGCGGCGAGCCGGGCGATGATGGCGCGGCCGCGGCCGCATTCGTCGGGCGCGCGGCCCACGCCCGGGGCACCGTCCCCGGCCGCGGGCCCCCCGCCGTCGACCTCGATGCGCAGGGCCTCGCCCCCCACGGGGCGCTCCAGGTGGAGGGCGATCGACGCAAGAGCGTGCTCGACCGCGTTGGCGACCAGCCCGCAGACGACGAGCAGGGCCTGATCGATGGCCTCCTCGCCGACACCCCACACCCGGAGCATGGCACGGGTCGGACACCGGGCAACGCCTACCGATGCGGGGTGGCGGGCGAGTTCCCAGACGCCGGCGCCGCGCCCGGGCGGGGCGCCGACGGCGCAGGGCCGCGCGGAAAGTACGGACGCGGACCACGCCGTGCGGTCCGCGATACCGCCGAGCGCTCCGGCGGGGAGGCCGACGATGGCGTCCATGAGTGATCTCCTCTACCGACATCCCGATCGAAATGTCCGCCCCGCCCCCCTTCGCCCCCCTCCACGAGGCCCGCGAACCACGCCCGAACGACCACCGGCGAGGTCACGGCGAGATAACAGAACACCCCGGTCGCGCGGGAACGACACGGGGAAGAGCCCGTGGTCGAACGCGGTCGCGGACGCGGTCGAACCCGGTCCGGGCCGTCATCGCCGCCCACGGGACGGGGCCGGCCGGGGCCCGCGCACACGGGACGGGGCCGGCCGTACACCGGGCAGGACGCGGGGCAGGGGCAGGGCGGGGCCGGGACGTGGGAGCCGGTGACCGAAACCCGTGCCCGCGGCGGTGGTTCACGCCGCGAACCGTCGCACGGCGGTGCGGTGCGGTGCGCCCGTGTCCGCGTTCGCCGCGGTGCGGGGCCGGGCCGCCACCCCGCCACCGGC
>NZ_JBSGFD010000277.1:0-8557 GCF_053603215.1 Kitasatospora sp. NPDC004240
GTGAACAGCAGGTCCTCCGGCACCGGCACCTCCAGGCCGACGCGGGCGAAGGCATGCGCGGCCCGGTAACGACCCATGCCACGCAGCCGCGAGGAAAGTTCGTAACAGGCCTCCATACGGGCGGGCCGCACCTCCCAAGCACGGACCAGAGCATCCATCGCACCCGGCCAATCACCCCCCTCGGCCCGCAGCACACCACACTGCAACAACGCGCAATACACCTCCTCCACCCAACCACCCATCACAGCACGACGCTCATACAACGCCACCGCCTCCTCACACTCACCAAGGTCACGCAGGGTCTGGGCGAGGTAGAAGACCGCCCGGGCGTTGCCCGGGTCGCGTGCGAGGTCCCGGCGCAGCAGGTGGGCGTCGCGTTCGAACTTGTCGTCGCGCGAGCCGCCGTCGGCGAAGTGTTCGACGACCAGTGTGTCCAGGTGGGCGCTGGAGTGGTTCTCGTCGGTGGTCAGGTACTCGTGGGTGGAGCCCTCGTAGCGCCAGGGCAGGGCGCCGCGGACCAGGCGCTTGATCTGGTACTCGGGGTCGCCGGCGTGACGCAGCAGGTAGGCGTCGGCGTCCAGGGCGGGCAGGTCGCCGTCCTGGCGCAGGACCATGTCGGCGTCGAGGAGGAGCAGGTAGTCGGCGCGGCCTCGGGCGCGGCGGATGTTGCTGGAGCGGTTGTGGCCGAAGTCGGTCCACGGTTCCTGGTGGAGCTGTCCGGGGATGCCTCGCAGGGCGGTGCGGATGAGGTCCTGGGTGCCGTCGGTGGAGCCGGTGTCGGTGATGACCCAGGTGTCGATCAGTGTGCGGACGGAGTCGAGGCAGCGCTCGATGACGCGTGCCTCGTTCTTGACGATCATGCACAGGCAGATGGTGGGTGCGGAGGCGCTTCGGGGTGCGGGGGCGGTGCGGGTTGTGGGGGTGGTGCGGGTTGTGGGGGTGGTTGGGGGTGCGGGGTGTGGTGGCATGGTGTCGCTCGTCTCGTGGCCGGTGATCGCAGCCGATGGTAGGTGGGGGCCGGGCGGGGCCCGGGGTACGACACACACCCGTGCGGGGGCAGGCGGGTGGGAATCCCTCGACCACCTCGGTGACTACCGGCCCGTACGGACATGGGGCGGTGCCGGTGATGTGCATCATTCGTCAGCCCCGGCTCACCCGGACAGGTGTGCCGGGTCCGTACGGACACCTCGGGAGCAGACGAATGACCCACCACCACGCGCTCGGCCCCCATCGCACCCCGGCGGGGCGCCGGCGTCAACTCGCGGCGAGCACGGCCTTGTTGATCGCGATCCTGGCCCCGGCCGGGGGAGCTACGGCCGCCGTCGGCCGCGGGGGCGTGGCGCAGCAGTGCGTGCCGTCCGCGGCCGCGCCGCCCCAACGCGGCGGTGCCGTCCACGGTGACTGCTGCGTACGAGCGGGCGGTTCGTCCGGCGGGGGGCGGGTGACCGTGCCCGGGCCGGGCTTCGCTCTGCCGTGCCACGGTGGTGTCCCCGGTGGCACCGGGGTTCCCGGGCCGACGGGGCCGGCGGGGGCGACCGGTGCGGCGGGGGTGGCGGGGGCCGCTGGCGCTACCGGGCCGACGGGGCCCACCGGTGCGGCAGGTGCCGTGGGCGCGATGGGCCCGACCGGCCCGACCGGCCCGACGGGTGCGAACGGCGCGATCGGCCCCACCGGGGCCACAGGACCCATCGGTGACACAGGACCCACAGGTGACACAGGTGACACCGGCGCGGCAGGTGCGACCGGCCTCATGGGCCCGACCGGTCCGACGGGAGCCACCGGGGCGACCGGTGACATCGGTCCGACGGGGGCCACCGGGGCCACCGGCCCGACGGGACCGGCCGGGCTCGCAGGCGTCGCGGGGACCATCGGTCCCATCGGCCTGATCGGGCCCCCGGGTGTCGACGGTGCGACCGGGCCGACGGGCCCCACCGGTGACACCGGTGCGACGGGCGCGACCGGTGCGGCGGGTGCCGAGGGCGCCATCGGCCCGACCGGCCCCACGGGCGCCGACGGCGGCATCGGCCCCGCCGGACCTACGGGACCCACCGGCGCTGCCGGTGCGGACGGTGCGACCGGCCTCACGGGACCGACCGGCCCGACGGGAGCCACCGGTCTCACGGGCGCGACGGGCGCGACCGGGGCAATCGGCGCGACGGGACCGACCGGGCCGACGGGCGCCACCGGCGACATCGGCCCGACCGGCCTCACGGGCCCCACCGGGGCGACCGGTCTCGCCGGACCGGCAGGAGCGACGGGCGCGACGGGCGCCGCGGGGATCGCCGGCCCGACCGGTCCCACCGGCGCCACCGGCGCGACGGGTGCCACCGGAGCGGCCGGGCCGGCCGGCCCGGCCGGGCCCAGCACGGCGTGCATCTCGCTGGACACCACCGTCGACGGCATCTCCCAGTACCTGGGTCTCGTCCGCCACGGTGAGGTCATCGTCGGCCGTCAGACCGTCAGTACCTCACCGCCGTCGGCCGTCTTCTGGGTCAACCTGTCCGGCAACACCGGCTACCCGGGGAGCTCGGTCTGCGGGGTGGGGGTCGCGGTGCAGAGCAACAACCTGGTCGTCACGGCGCTGACGACCGGCGGCGACGTCTACGAGACGGTCTGCAACAAGTCCGGCGCCCTTCCGAGCAACCTCATCTGCACCAGTGCCTGGACGCAGGTCACCCCGCCTCCCGCACGCCGTCCCGACAGTGCCGCCACCGGAGCGGACGACCTCCCCGCCCGCACGGCCGACCGCACGGCCGACCGGACCCGGGCGTCCGGGCTGGCGGCGGCCGCGTCCGGTCCGGCGGCGGAGCGCAAGGCACGCCCCGGCCTACGGCCGAAGGCCTGACAGGCGCCGGACGGCTCCCGGCGCCGGCGGACGGCGATCGGCGGCACGGACCGACCTGGCCCGGACCCCGTGACAGGGGTCCGGGCCGGGCCGGTTCGCCTGCGCCCCTCGCCCGTGCGGGAAGCCGCCGCGGACCGGGAGTCTCCGGTCCTGGCGCGTGGCGGGCCTGTGGGGCCGCCTGCGGAACGCCCCGGGGCGGGGGCCGCGCGGCCCGCCGGAGGACTCGGCCGTCAGGGGACCCGGGGTCGGTGCACCGGCAGGTGGGGGGCGTGGGTACGAAGGACGGCATCGGCCTGTGCCCGTCCCAGCGGCACCAGTCGTTCATGGATCTCAGCGTCGACGTACCCCAACTTGACCCAGAGGAACGCCGGCGTTTCCGCGCACATCTCGACCAGGGTGTCGTCCGGCTCGTCCTCCTCATGCGCGATCGAGGCCAGGGCGAGACGCACCTTCAGGTCTGGGAAGTCCTCCAGGGCCATGATCGCGTCATAACGGTCCCCTTCCGGGGCACTCTCGTCCAGGACGATCCCGAGCAGGAAGTCGGCGCGATCCGCCTCCATCGAAGAACCCCTTTCTCGGTCGGGAACAGGCCGACCGATGCTACCGGTCACGCTGCCGGCCCGCCCGTCACTTACCGGGCGTGCGACCACCGCGTGGTCAGGTGCCGTGCGAGGCGGATCGGACGTCATGGTCCGTCCCCGGCCGAAGGCCTGAGCCACGGCAAGGCCCCCACCCCGCGCGAAGGTCGCGGGCGGCGCGGGCCCGGCTCGCGGTGTCCCGTGGTACCGGAACATCCCGGTGCGGCGGTGTGAGGAGCCGGGGTCATGACGCACGCGGGGCGGCCCCGGACCACCGGTACGCCGCCGGGGCCCGGGTCTTGGGGCGCCGGAACGTCTCCTCGACCGTCCGGCGGCTTTCGGCGACTTCGGCCAGGGGGACAGCGGCACCGGACGGGGCGGGTGACAGCGGTAATGGGCGGGTTCCCCGGTGCGGCGGTCGCGGCGGACCGGTAGGTGCTGATGGCCCGCCGGGCCGGGGCGGCGATGGCGATCCGTGCCCGGTCCTACCGGCGGTGGCCTGTCGCTCCGCGTCCGGCGGACGAATCCGCCGGACCCGGCGCGGGACGCGCCCGGCCGGGTGGTCAGCGCGCCGGGGCCCGGCCGGGGTGGGGCGCGGTGCGTGCCGGAAACCGCCCGAGGTGCCAACCGTCCTGCTCGACGTCCGGGTTCGACCTGGCTGGACCATCCTGCGATCCGGCTCGTCAGGCCCTCGGACCTCGCCTGCCACAGGGCAGGCACTCCGCCGTGGCCCGCGGCCACCGCAAGATCGCCGGTCTTCACCCGCCGATGGTCAGCGGTGGCCGTACGCGTTCCGGCTCGGTCCGCGATTGAGGTCGGGGCGTGCTGGTCCGGCGGATCGGCCAACTCCTGGATCAGATCGCTGAGATGTGTACGTGAGATGCCGCAGAAGGCGGGATGGGTCAAGGCCGTGCGGGCCCACTTCCCGGTCACACTCGAAGAACCCGCGCGGCCTGTGCCGCGTCACGGCTGTCCCTGAGGCTCGCCCCCGCGGGGAAGGCCGAGCTCGGTAGGGTGACCGCTATGGACGATCACTCGGGACCCCGCGTCGTGTCACCGGTACTGCTCGGCGTCGGCGGCGACTGGCTGCCCGTCACCACCGGCGAGTCGGGGGCCTTCGTCTTTCGCAGCGCGGACGCCGGCCGGTATGCCAAGTGCGTCCCCGTGGCGGACGCAGCGGACCTGGCGGCAGAGCGCGACCGGATCGTATGGCTGAGCGCCCAGGCAGTACCGGGCCCGGCCGTCCTCGAATGGTTCGACACCGACGCGGGAGCCTGCCTGGTCACCAGTGCCGTCCATGGCGTTCCTGCCGATCAGGTGTCGGCCGAGGATCTGCGGGGCTCCTGGGACCGCATCGCGGACGCGGTCCGTCGACTGCACGAGGTACCCGTGTCACAGTGCCCGTTCCACCGGGGCCTGGACACCATGGTCACCCTGGCACGTGACGTCGTCGCCCGTGACGCCGTGAACCCACAATTCCTCCCCGTCGAGCAGCAGCACACCCCTCCCACCGACCTGCTGACCCGCCTGACCCGGCAGGTCCCCCGGCGACGGGACCAGGAGGCCGGTGACACGGTCGTCTGCCACGGGGACCTGTGCCTGCCCAACATCATGCTCGATCCACAGACCCTGGACGTCTCCGGCTTCATCGACCTGGGCCGCCTCGGACGGGCCGACCGCTACGCCGATCTGGCACTGCTCCTGGCCAACGCACGAGAGACATGGACGGACGAGGAGCAGGCACAGGCCGCAGACGTGGCGTTCGCCGAGAAGTACGGCATCACCCTGGACCACGAACGTCTGCGCTTCTACCTCCACCTCGACCCCCTCACCTGGGGCTGACCCCTCAGTCCGGCCCCACCAATCGCGGACCGGCTCGTAAGACCACGGCACGCCAACTCCACCCGAAACCTGGCGAGGTGTTCTCAACCCCACCGTGACGATCACCGCCCTCTTGCCCGACGCCGGGACCCGGAGGTCCGGATGCGCGGCGGCGGGGCCGCGCGGGTGCCAGGGGCTGGGCGCGGCCGGTGCCGGTGCCGGTGCCGGCTACAGCATGACGAGCAGCTTGGTGCCCTGGACGAGCTTGCGGTTGACGGAGGTCGACTGGACGAAGACGGTGTAGGAGGGGTTGTCACCGGGCTTGACGGTGGCCTCCGCGTTGGGCAGGCCGAGGAGTTGACGGGCCGCCGGGCCCGAGAACACCCGGCCCGTCATCCGGCCGCTGACCGGGTCCTTCTCCGCCACCGCGAGGCGCTTGGTGCCCTGGATCCTCTCGCGCTTGGACAGCTCGTAGAACGCGCAGCCGCTCTTGTAGGGGTGTCCGGAGGCGGTGACGAAGTCGCGGATGGGGGTCTGCTGGTCGACGGGGACCAGGACGTAGGTGCCGGTTTCCAGGGCGTCGAGGTTGGCGTCGATGTCGGCGGAGTTGAGGTCCTGGCCCATGGCGAAGAGGTTCTTGGTGCCGCGTACGCCCTTCTCGCGCCCGCGCAGGAAGCCGGTGGCGGCCGACTTGACGGTGCCGATGGCCTCTTCGACGCCCTTGCTGGAGTCGGCGTCCCAGATGGCGATGTTGCCGGCCGGGAAGCCGTATTCCTGGGCGGTTCGCTTGGCGAGGGAGTTGGGGACGAGGATCGCGGAGGTCCAGTGCTCGGGCAGTTCGTCCATGGCCGTGTGGATGCGTTCCATCCACGAGCGCAGGACGGCCTTGCCCTGACGGGTGGCCATGCGGGTGTGCATCCTGCCGTGCTCGGTGCAACCGGAGGCGTTCTCCTCGCCGTCGGTGACGACGACCTGGAGGAAGGAGTGCTCGCCGTAGCCCTCCCAGATGTTCTTGAGGTCGTCGATGGACTTCACGGCCGCTTCGATGAGGGCGGTGGCACCGTTGTCGACCTGGTACAGGCCACGCAGGGAGGGCAGATGCTTGACGTCCATGTCCCAGACGAGGTTCTGCACCTCGTGGTCGAACGCGTACAGGCTGATACGGGTCTCATGACCGAGGCGGTCGGACTCCTCCTGCAGGCCCTTCACGAACTCGTCCACCACGGTGACGAGCTGCGCCTGGTGCGGGCGCATCGAGCCCGACCTGTCGACCACGAGCGACACATGGTTGACCTTGTGATTGATCCTGTTCGCGGACATGCTTCTACCCCGATTTCCCACGCGATTTTCCGGCGCCTTTCCGACGCCCCCTGCGTTGTTGATCCCAACTCTATGCCGGGACACTGACAGTGGGCTCTGACCTGCGGTGATGCTGCATCACCCCCGAGGTCGCCGCCTGGAGAAGGCCGGCATGCGGGGCGGTATCTGGCAGGCAGCCGGGAATTCCCCGGACCGGGGCCGCCCCCGCATATCGAAAAAGCGCGAGGCGGGCGGGAAAGGCCCGGAGCGCACGGGCGGGCGGACCCGGGAAGGCCGCAGACCCCGCAGAGCGGTGCCGGCCGTGGCCCGCAGTCGGCCTGACGCAGGATCAGGCACCCTCCCCCGCCCCCGGACCATCTGGTTGGCGATCCCGTGAACTCTTGACCGCCATGTACTTTGCGATGCAAAGTTGATCGCGAGGGGGCGTGCCGATCCGCAGTCCGGCACGACCGCACGACGAACACACAGGGGTGGATCATGGAAACAGAACACCGGGGCAGCCCGGCGGACCTGCTGGCCCAGACGGAAGGACTACGCCTGCACACCCGCACCCGACTGCACGGGGCGGGAATACCACTGATCGGCTTCGGCCTGCTGACCCTGGCAGCGGTCCCGTTCGCCCGACAGGCCTTCAACTTCGGCGCCCACGGACGCAGCGTCGCCTCCTACCCGGCCTTCGCGTACGCCGAGTGGACCGGCCTGTGCGTACCCCACTCGCCCGACGGGCCCTGCGACGCCCACGAGTTCGACGGGGCCATCCTGCGCTTCGTCGGATGGGGCATCTGGTTCGCCCTGATCCCGCTGGCCTGGCTGGCCCTGTCCCGCTGGTACCGCCTGCGCGGCGAGGCACGCGGAGTCATCCCACGGCGCGGTGCCTGGCTCGCCGCCGTGACCGGCGCCACCGCCACCGTCACGGCCGTGCTGCTCACACTGCTCCTGCTGCGCGACCAGCCGTTCACACTGTCCGTGCTGGAGGACGCCTACACCTCGCCCTGGTACGTGGTGGGCGTCGGACTGCTCGTCCTCGGCCTGGCCGAACGCGACCCGCTGGTCGCCGGCGCCGGCGCCGCCCACACCCTGCTGCTCACCGCCTACCTCTCGGCCCCCTGGGGCAGCGGTCTGCTGCCGTGGATCGACGCCGAGGACACTTGGGCGGGCGGTCCGCAGCCGAAGGCGCTGCTGCTGGCGGCGGTCCTGCTGTCCGCCGGGCTGGTGCAGCGGCGGGCGGCACGGCGCCGCACGCCGACGCCCTCCCGTACGGTCCTGTCATGAGTGATGCGCAGGTACCCGACACGACGACGGGCGACGAGGGCCGGGGCCCGGCCGCGGACCAGCACCCGACCCTGGACCTGGACGACACCGTCCACCAGCGCGTACGGCTCGGGATCCTGGCCGTCGCCCGCGAGGCGGACCGCGTCGAGTTCGCCTTCCTACGCGAACAACTCGGCGTCACCGACGGGAACCTGTCGCGCCACGTGAAGGTACTGGAGGAATCGGGCCTGGTCCGCGTCGACAAGGGCTACGCCGGCCGCCGCCCCCGCACCTGGATCACCCTCACCACCCACGGGGCACAGGCACTGGAACGCGAACTGCAAGCGCTACGCGAACTCGTCCGCCGCCTCGACACCGCCCCACCACCCCCACACTAGGGAGCCCACCCGCGCCGCCGTGACCCGGCCCCGACACCCGGGGCCGGGGCCGGAGCTTGCGCGGGTGCCCGGGGCGGGCAGGGCGGCCCGCGTGAGATGCCCGTGAATGTGCGGGGTGCATCGGGATCCGATCAGGAATCGAGAAGCACGGTCCACGGGACCGCGCCTAGCCTGATCAGCATGAACAGCCGGGCCGCTCCGGCCCGGCACTCCGCCACGTACAACACACCCGCAGTGCAAGGAGATACGACATGAAGGCGCACGTCAGCTCGATCCTGCTCGGCGTCCGGGACATGGACCGGGCCAAGGAGTTCTACACCGAGGGACTCGGCTGGACGATCCAG
>NZ_JBSGFD010000278.1:0-8546 GCF_053603215.1 Kitasatospora sp. NPDC004240
CGGGCCGGTGGCGGCCGGGGCGGGACCGCCCGGGCCGGCCGCCTCACCGGACGGGTCGGTGTTCTCCGGCCCGCAGGCCGTGAGGGAGAGCGCGGTGGCCGCCGCGAGCGCGGCGACGGTGAGCTTCATGGTGTGCGTACGCATCTGTGCGACAACTCCTGGACGCCCGTCCGCGCACCGTTTCCGGCCTGCCCAATGCGGTGGCGCCCGATCCACAACGGTCGGAGACATGGGTACAGCGGGCAGAAGCCGTCCCCCGATCTGGCTTGCGGTCAGGGACCCTACCAGTCGTTCGAATTGATGTCCGACCGCGTCGGGGTGCCGTTCACCCGCGGCGCCCGCGCGGTCCACCGGGTGAAATGCCGTTCGGGACGGGTGCGCGGATCGCGTAGATTGCCCCCAGCGGCCGGGCCGGCCCGGCGCGCACCACACAGCGAAGGGCGCCCGAGAGCACATGAGTGACGAGGCACTGCGGGAAGAGGTGCTGACCGCACGGCGGATCGTCGTCAAGGTCGGCTCCTCCTCCCTGACCACCGCCGCCGGCGGTCTGGACGCGGACCGGGTCGACGCCCTGGTGGACACGCTCGCCAAGCTGCGCGGCCGCCCGGACGCCCCCGAGGTCGTCCTGGTCTCCTCCGGCGCCATCGCGGCCGGCCTCGCCCCGCTCGGCCTGGAGAAGCGCCCCAAGGACCTCGCCCGCCAGCAGGCCGCCGCCAGCGTCGGCCAGGGCCTGCTGGTCGCCCGCTACACCGCCTCCTTCGCCCGGTACGGCATCCGGGTCGGCCAGGTGCTGCTCACCGCCGAGGACGCCAGCCGGCGCGCCCACTACCGCAACGCCTACCGCACCCTCGACCAGCTGCTGGCGATGGGTGCGATGCCGATCGTCAACGAGAACGACACCGTCGCCACCGCCGAAATCAAGTTCGGTGACAACGACCGGCTCGCCGCCCTGGTCGCCCACCTCGTCCGGGCCGACCTGCTGGTGCTGCTCTCCGACGTGGACGGCCTGTACGACGGCGACCCGAGCCGCCCCGGCACCAGCCGGATCGGCGTGGTCGGCGGCCCGGACGACCTGAACGGCATCGAGATCGGCAGCGCCGGCAAGGCGGGCGTCGGCACCGGCGGCATGGTCACCAAGGTCGAGGCGGCCCGGATCGCCACCGGCGCCGGCATCCCCGTGGTGCTCACCGCCGC
The DNA here is from genome assembly GCF_053603215.1 of Kitasatospora sp. NPDC004240. Classification (NCBI taxonomy): domain Bacteria; kingdom Bacillati; phylum Actinomycetota; class Actinomycetes; order Kitasatosporales; family Streptomycetaceae; genus Kitasatospora; species Kitasatospora sp. NPDC004240. The sequence goes on from NZ_JBSGFD010000278.1 coordinate 1,195, forward strand.
CAGCCAGGCCGCCGACGCGCTGGCCGGCCGCCCCACCGGAACGCTGTTCCTGCGCACCGGCAGCCGCACCTCCGACCGGCTGCTCTGGCTCGCCCACGCCAGCACCCCGCGCGGCGCCCTGCACCTGGACGACGGCGCGGTCGCCGCAGTGGTCTCCGGCGGCGCCTCCCTGCTGCCGGCCGGCGTCACCAAGGTGGACGGCGAGTTCACCGCGGGTGATCCGGTGGACCTTCTTGCCGAAAACGGCCACATCGTGGCGCGCGGGCTGGTCAACTTTGATGCGAGGGAGTTGCCCCGCCTGCTCGGCCGGTCCACCCGAGACCTGGCCCAGGAGTTCGGCGCCGCGTACGAGCGTGAGGTCGTCCACCGCGACGACCTGGTCGTCCTGCGCGGCTGACGCCCCGGTACGGGCGCGGGCGGCCCCGTGCGGGCGGGACGGGGGAGCCGCAGGGGAGCAGGGCCGTACACGCCGGGCCGGGCCCGGCACGTACGGGAGACGACAGCGCCGAGGACGACAGCGCCGAACAGGAGGCCGCCGGTGGAACGCAGGCGTGAGGCAGCGCTGACGACAGGACCGGCGGGCCGGCGGCTGACCAGCATCGAGGGCGGACGCGGCGACGAGGACGCGGCCGCCGGGGACGCCACGGCCCCCGGCGGGCCGGTCCGGGCCCTGCGCCCCGACCAGCGCGAACGGGACGAGCCGCCCGTCGCCCCCGACCAGGCCCGGCTCTGGCACGTGGTGCTCAGCGTCGCCGGGCAGGTCACCCCGCTGACCGCGCTCCGGGCCGGGCTGGAGCGGCTGGCGCACGACCACTCGTTCTTCCTGACCGCCCGCTACGCCGCCGACCACGCCGAGATCCGCTACTGGGAGCAGGCCCGCGACCTGCACGACGCGGCCGCCATCGCGCTGCGGCTGTGGGGCGAGCACAAGGCGACGGCCAAGCTGCCGCCGTGGGAGATCGTCGGCCTGGAGGTCGTCGACCGCGCCACGTACCACAAGCGGGTCGCCGAGGGCTTCGGCGACCCGCCCCCGCACCTGGGCGGGGTGCACCCCTACTAGCGCGTCGTAGGGGTGCGTCCACCAGCCCGCAGTAGCCCGCCGTAGGGCCCGTCTCACCGGGCGAAATGCGGGCGGGGAGGGTCCGGGCAGTCGCTACGCTTGGTGCATGACCAGCGACCTCGCCACCGCCGACAGCCCCGTCCTCGCCGTAGCGCGCCGAGCCCGGGAGGCCGCCGCCGCGCTCGCCCCGCTGCCGCGCTCGGCCAAGGACGCCGCGCTGGCGGCGATCGCCGACGCCCTGGTGGCACGCGCCGCGGAGATCACCGCCGCCAACGCCGAGGACGTCGCCCGCGCCCGCGAGGCCGGCACCGCCGAGTCGGTGATCGACCGGCTGACCCTGAACCCCGAGCGGATCGCCGCGATCGCCTCCGACGTGCGCGACGTCGCCGGTCTGCCCGACCCGGTCGGCGAGGTGCTCCGCGGCTACACCCTGCCCAACGGCCTGGACGTGCGCCAGGTGCGCGTCCCGCTCGGCGTGGTCGGCATCATCTACGAGGCCCGCCCCAACGTCACCGTGGACGCCGCCGCGCTCTGCCTGAAGTCCGGCAACGCCGTGCTGCTGCGCGGTTCGGCCTCCGCCTACCGCTCCAACACCGCGCTGGTCGCCGTGCTGCGCGACGCGGTGGTCTCGGCCGGCCTGCCCGCCGACGCGATCCAGCTGGTGCCCGGCGAGAGCCGTGACTCCGTCCAGGAGCTGATGCGCGCCCGCGGCCTGGTGGACGTGCTGATCCCGCGCGGCGGCGCCTCGCTGATCCGCACCGTGGTCGAGGGCTCGACCGTGCCCGTCATCGAGACCGGCACCGGCAACTGCCACGTGTACGTGGACGCGCAGACCGACCTGGCGATGGCCGTCGGCATCCTGCTGAACTCCAAGGCCCAGCGGGTCAGCGTCTGCAACGCCGCCGAGACGCTGCTGGTCCACCAGGACGTCGCGGACGCCTTCCTGCCGCTCGCGCTGGCCGCCCTCGCCGGGGCCGGGGTCACCGTGCACGGCGACGAGGCGGTCCTCAAGGCCGCCGAGGGCACCGGCGCCACCGTGGTGCCCGCCACCGAGGAGGACTGGGAGGCCGAGTACCTCTCGTACGACCTGGCGGCCGCCGTGGTGCCCTCGCTGGACGACGCCGTGGCGCACATCCGCCGCTGGTCCTCCGGCCACACCGAGGCGATCGTCACCACCTCGCAGGCCGCCGCCCGCCGGTTCACCCAGCTGGTCGACTCGACGACGGTGGCCGTCAACGCCTCCACCCGGTTCACCGACGGCGGTGAGTTCGGCTTCGGCGCCGAGATCGGCATCTCCACCCAGAAGCTGCACGCCCGCGGCCCGATGGGCCTGCCGGAGCTGACCAGCACCAAGTACATCGTCACTGGTGACGGCCACGTCCGCGGCGAGGCGACGCCGACCGTGGGTGGTGCGGCCTAGGAGCCGGACGGTCCGGGGCGGGCCCGCGGCGCCCGCCCCGGCATGGCCCCGTCACACGGGTGACGGACCAACTGCGAGGAGCCACAGACAAATCGCCCGCCCGGTAATACGCTGAATCCGTGGCTGACGATGTGGGGGGCTCGCCGTACCCCGACGGCGCCGACCACGGTGGTGCGGACGACGAGTTCGCCACCGTGGTCTTCGACGAGGCCTTCGTCCGGTCCGCCGCCGTGCACGAGCCGACGGCCAAGGAGCGGCAGCTCGCCGCCGCCGAGGCCAGGTTCGAGCCGGACATGGCGTCCCCGGGCTGGGCCTACGACTCCCCCGCCGGTGACGGGCTGCCGCTGGAGCTGCGCCCGTACCCGAGCGGGCTGGACGAGGACCATCTCTATCCTGATCCGTGGTCAGGCCCGGACCGCGTCGCCGCCCGCCGGGCGCGCCGCTGGGGCCGGGCCGGACGCCGGGACCGGGCCGCCTACGACCCGGTACGGGCCGCGCGCGGCCGCTACGTGGCCCAGCAGCGCTGGCACCGGCCGGTCGCCTGGGTGCTCGCCGTGATCATGGGCGTCAGCCTGGTGGCGGTGGCCGTCGCGGCGATCTACCAGGGTGTGGGCGGGGCCGGCGGCGCCCCCAGACGGCCCGAGTCGGGCAGCAGCAGCGCGAGCCCGGACCCGGCACCGACCAAGGCCGAACCATCGCTCGTGGTCACCGCGCCGGCGGGCTGACCCCGGCCCGTCGGGCACCGCTCCCGGGCCGGCCCTCCGGCGGCCCGGGGAATGTCCGCGCGTGCCCTCGTGGCCGGGCGTGCGGGCGCCTACCCTGGTGTCATGGGTGACCCGCGCGAACCTCCGGAGGGTGCGCCCGACGGTGGTTCCGGCAACGAGGACGAGTACCGATCCGTCGTCTTCGACGAGTCGTTCGTCCGGGCTGCCCGGATCCAGGAGCTGTCCGCCCGGGAGCGGCTCGCGGGCTCCTTCGGGCGCGCCACCCGTCCCAAGGTCCGGCTGGGGCCGCTGGGCACCGTGCCGCGGCAGGCGCTCGCGCTGCTGCTGCTCATCCTGGCGGCGTTCGCGGCGGCCGTGTACTTCGGGGTCAGCTCGCCGAACCGTCCCGCGGCGCGCCCCGAGGGCAGTCAACTCACCGTCGGCCTGGTCGCGCTGAGTCCGGTTTCGGCGGTCCGGCCGGTCACCGACCCGGCCGATCCGTTCGCCGGGCTGCCGGCCGGGTACGGCGACGGTGCGGCCGGCCTCGGTACGCCGTCGGGGACGCCCACCACGCACTTCACCAAGGTCGAGGTCACCAAGGCGCTGGACACCGTGCAGCGCTACCTGGTCGCCTCCTCGCTGGCGCCCGCCACGCTGGTCCAGGGGGCCACCGCGGACGTGCGGGCCTTCGTCACGCCCGGTGAGCAGGCGCAGTTCGACGAGAGCGTGACCACGCCCAGCGACGACCGGCACCACGCGGCGACCGGCTGGCTGGTGCGGTTCGACCCGGCGAAGGTGGCGCTCGCCGCGGACACCGTGAAGGTGGCCGGGGCGATGCGGATCGACGAGTCCGCCTCCGGAACGCTGCTGATCAGCACCGACCACACCTTCGTCTACGCGCTCACGCCGGCCGGTGCGCCGGCGGGCACCCCGGTCACCCTGCACACCGTCCGCCGTGAGCTCGCCTTCGAGTTCGACCGGGTCGACCTCGCGGCGGCCCAGCTGCGGCTGGTCGACTCCGTCCTGCAGGCCGGGCCCACGCCGTGCACCACGAACCTGGCCGGGTACCTGCAGCCGATGCTGGCCGCCCCCGGGGGCACGGCGCCGCCGAGTCCGCCGGCGGTCGACCCCGGCAACCATGCCCGGCCGGCGTGGCAGGTGTGCGGGGTGCTGGCGGGTTCGTGAGGCCCGGTTCCGGCCGGGCCGTTCCCGGGGTGGTGGGGGAACGCCGGCGGCTCCCGGCCGGAGCCGGGAGCCGCGGGTCGGGTCGGGTCAGCCGTTGGCGTCGGGGTTCGATCCGTTGCCGTTGCCGTTGCCGTTGCCGTTGCCGTTGCCGTTGCCGTTGGTGGTGGTCGTGGTGCGGGTGCCGGTGAAGGTGTCGCGGAGCCTGCCGCCGACGGTGGCGGCGCCGCCGGCCACGTCGCGCAGCAGGCCCATGAGCGGGTCCTTGCTCTCCTTCACCGAGGTCGTGTAGTGGTCGGCGGCGGCCTTCCACTGGTCGGTGACCGAGGTGTCGGCGTCGTCGCCGCGGCGCGGGTAGGCGCCGGCCAGGATCGAGCGGTACTCGTCGCTCTCGGCCCACTTCTTCAGCTTGGCCACCCGCACCACCGCGAAGGGGTGGCTCTGCGGGAGCACCTGAAGCAGCTTCAGCACGCCGTCGCGCAGGTCGCCGGCCTTCTCGTACTCCTCGGCCTGCTCCAGGAAGGCGTCCACGTTCATCTCGGCCACGTTGTGCCCGCCGGCGAGCTTCATCAGGGCCCGCATGGAGGCCTGGAGGTCCTGCCCGGCGAGCAGGCCGGCCCGGTCGCTGGAGAGCTCGGCCTTGCGGAACCACTCCTTGAGCGCGGTGACCAGGGCCATGATCGCCAGGTTGCCCAGCGGCACCCAGGCGATCCGGGTGGCGATGTTGGTGAGGATCATCAGCATCGTCCGGTAGACGGCGTGGCCGGACATCGCGTGGCCGACCTCGTGGCCGATGACCGAGCGCAGCTCCTCCTCGTCCAGCAGCTCGACGAGGCCGCTGGTGACCACGATGATCGGCGTGTCGATGCCGATGCAGTACGCGTTGACCGTCGGGTCCTGGCTGACGTAGAGGTCCGGGACCTTCTCCAGGTCCAGCACGTACGCGGCGTCGCGGACCATGTCGTGCAGCTCGGGGAACTGCCGCTCGGAGGTCTTCACCGCGGTGGCCAGGAACATCAGCCGGATCGAGCGCTCGGAGACCAGCCCGGCGAGCTTCCTCAGCACGTCGTCGAAGCCGGTCAGCTTGCGCAGCGCGACCAGGGCGGAGCGGTCCGCCGGGTGCTCCCAGGCCCGGGTGGAGATCTCCGGGAAGCGCTGGCGGCGCCGGCTGGGCGACTTCGTGGTCGTGTCGGTCATGTGTGGTTCCTCCCTGTCGACGCCGGTCCCGGCTCCCCGGCCGGCCCCCGCTGGTCTTCGCCTGCAACGACTGTCTGTAGCAACGTCCGACCGCGCGTACTCGTCCCCGGCCGGGCCGGGTCCGCCGAACGGGCGTGGTCGGCGGGGGCGGTGGGCGGCGCGGGTGTGAGCCCGGTTTACGCTGTTTGCCCTGGAGAGCCGAGGCCGGACCCCGCCTCGGCCCCGAGCTGTCCGAGGAGCCCGCAGATGACCACCGACGCCCTTGTGAGCCTGGCCGAGCCGATCTCCGGGGAGGCCGGCCCCGGACTGTTCCTGCGGATCATCGTGGTGGCCTCCTTCGTGGGTGTCGGCCTGCTCGCGTGGATCCTGCTGCGGGCCGGCCGCAGCAACTGATCGCACCCGCCGCGGGCCCGCGGCTCACGCGGGCTCAGACGCGGTGGGCCGCCGCGCGGTTGCGTCGGGGCCACCCGTACGATGACGGGTGGGCCCTCACCCGGCCCGTACCCCCAGGTCCGTCACCGAGCCGAGAAGGTCACCGCCGACCATGACTGCTGCCGCACTCCCCGTTCTGACCATGCTCGCCAACGAGGGCGAGGCGAGCGGCCACGAGAACCTGAACCCGTACCTGACGGGTGGGGCCGCGCTGTTCATCCTGCTGCTGATGCTCTACGTGACCACCCGCTTCAACCGCGACCGCTGAGCCGGTCGACGGCGCGCGGAGGACTCCGCGGACCGGGAGCGTTCGGCCTGCGTGCCGGGCGCTCCTTCCGGTGTGTCCGGACGCGCGGGCGGTGCGGGCCGGCGGGAACCGGCGATCCCGTGCGTTGACGCGCGTCGCGTAAGGTGTGGCGGCATGGGACAGCAGGGACCGGAAGCGGTGAAGAAGCGCCTCGGCGTGATGGGCGGCACCTTCGACCCGATCCATCACGGGCACCTGGTGGCCGCCAGCGAGGTGGCGAGCGCCTTCCACCTCGATGAGGTGATCTTCGTACCGACCGGGCAGCCGTGGCAGAAGAGCGACCGCGAGGTCAGCCCCGCCGAGGACCGCTACCTGATGACGGTCATCGCCACCGCGGAGAACCCGCAGTTCTCGGTCAGCCGGATCGACATCGACCGCGAGGGCCCGACGTACACCGTCGACACCCTGCGCGACCTCCACGCGCTGCACCCGGACGCCGACCTGTTCTTCATCACCGGCGCCGACGCGCTGGCCCAGATCCTCTCCTGGCGCGATTCCGACGAGCTTTTCTCGCTCGCCCACTTCATCGGCTGCACCAGACCGGGGCACACTCTTTCGGACGCCGGTCTTCCGGTGGGCGGGGTCTCCCTGGTGGAGGTCCCCGCGCTGGCCATCTCCTCCACGGACTGCCGCGACCGGGTCGCCAAGGGCGAACCGGTCTGGTACCTCGTCCCGGACGGCGTGGTCCGCTACATCGACAAGCGGGCGCTCTACGCGCCGCACCGGCCTTGATTCCTGGAGGGGCGGCGTGACGGACCGCAGCGGCGGCGGGCAGCAGGGCGACTGGTCCAACGGCCAGTACCAGCAGTACCCGCAGGAGCAGCAGTACCCGCAGCAGTACGACCAGTACGGTCAGCCGGTGCCGCAGGCCCCCCAGCAGGGGTACGGCCAGCAGGGCTACGGCGGTCACCAGGAGCAGTACCAGCAGGGTTACCAGGACCAGTACCAGCAGGGTTACCAGCAGTACCCGCAGGAGCAGCAGTACCCGCAGCAGTACGACCAGTACGGTCAGCCGGTGCCGCAGGCCCCCCAGCAGGGGTACGGCCAGCA
>NZ_JBSGFD010000279.1:0-8493 GCF_053603215.1 Kitasatospora sp. NPDC004240
GGCGCTCCCCGCGGCACCGGCCGCGCTGCGCGCCTGCTCGACGGCGGCCGTGGCGGCGTTGCGCTCCGCGCGGCGCTGGTCGTCGAGGTCGGCGGTGGTGACGGTGTCCTCCAGCAGGGCCCCGCGCGGCATCACCACCATCGCGGTGACGCCTCCGCCCTGGGCGTTGTCCCGCAGCTGTACCCGCATGCCGTGCCGGCCGGCGAGGCGGGCCACCACGAACAGGCCCATGCTGCGCCCGCTGAGCGCCCCGGCGAGCAGGGCGTCGCGGCGGCCGGGGCCGGCCGGGGTGGGCGGTTCGGAGAGCTGCTCGTTGAGCCGGCGCATCCGCTCGGTGGGCAGGCCGATGCCGCGGTCGGTGACCGAGAGCATGACCTCTCCGTTGTCCAGCAGCCAGCCGCCGACCTCGACCTGGTCCTGCGGCGGGGAGAACGCGGTGGCGTTCTCCAGCAGTTCGGCGAGCAGGTGGCTGGTGTCGTCGGCGACGGCGCCGCTGAGCCGGACGGAGGCGAGGAAGCCGATCCGGACCCGCTCGTAGCGTTCGATCTCGGAGACCGCGGCCCGGACCACGTCCAGCAGGGAGACCGCGGTGCGGCTGCGCTGGCTGTTCTCCAGGCCGGCGAGCAGCAGCATGTTCTCGCTGTTGCGCCGCATCCGGGTGGCGAGGTGGTCGAGCCTGAACAGGCTCTCCAGCTGCGCGGAGTCGGCCTCGCGGCCCTCCAGGCCCTCGATGAGCACCAGTTGGCGCTCGACCAGGGTCAGGGTGCGCATCGCGAGGTTGACGAAGGTGGCGTCGACGCTGCCCTGCAGTTCGTCGCGTTCCCGGTTGGCCTCGTCGCGCTCCTGGGCCAGTTCCTCGTACCGCAGCGTGAGTTGCTGCTGCTCGGCGGCCGATTCGTGCTGGCGGTGCAGGAGTTCGTCACGCTGCCCGGTGAGCTCGGTCAACTGGGCGGCCAGGCGCTCGCGTTCGTGGAGCAGGCCCTGCCGTTCGGCGGTGACCGTGCTCAGCCGCGCCTCGGCGTCGGCGGCCAGGGCCTCCCGGTCGCGCCGGGCCCGGGCGAGTTCCCGGGCGGGGCGGCGGGCACCGGAGCGGCGGGCGCCGAGGGCCGTACCGGCGAGCAGCAGGACCAGGAGGAGGGCCGCCGCGGCCCACCAGAGGGCGGAGACCTCGGCGCCGTCGACCCGGACCGAGCAGCCGGCGAGGGCCGGGAGGGCCGCCAGGGCCGGTACGAGGCGACGGGCGAGGGGGGCGGTGGGGCCCGGCGCCGTCCGGCGGGGCCGGGGGCCGGGCGGGAGGCTCGGCCCCCGGGGCGGGCGTGGACGCCCGTCAGTCCTGGTACGCAACGGTGCTCACAATCTCGTCCGACCTCGGGTCTGCGGGCGGGCGTTCGCGGGCCTGCCGGAGTGGGGCGACCCCCGTCGAGAGTTGACGCTCCGTCAGACACCTGCAAGATGCTCGCAAGAGTGAATCGCAGAACCCGGCGGCAAAACAAGATCAACTCAGACCGTGGACCGGGAGACACCTCACCGCACGAACGAACGCTCAGTGATCCCTCCAGGCCAACGCGGCGATCACCACCCCGGAACCGGCCGGTAACGCTCCGCTCACGTGACCGAGATCACACAAGTCGCTCCGCTATCCGAAGCGTCCGTTGACGTAGTCGGACGTCCGCGCGTCCGCCGGGGAGGCGAACATCGCCCCGGTGGGCCCGTGTTCGACGATCGCGCCGGGGGTGCCCTGCTCGGCGAGGAAGAAGGCGCACTGGTCGGAGACCCGCTGGGCCTGCTGCATGTTGTGGGTGACGATGACGATGGTGACCTCGTCCACCAGCTCGCGGATGGTCTGCTCGATGCGGCGGGTGGAGGTCGGGTCCAGGGCCGAGCAGGGCTCGTCCATCAGCAGCACCCGCGGGCGCACCGCGAGCGAACGGGCGATGCAGAGCCGCTGCTGCTGCCCGCCGGAGAGCGCGCCGCCGGGCTGGCGCAGCCGGTCCTGCACCTCGCGCCAGAGGCCCGCCTTGGTGAGGCACTCCTCGACCAGGTGGTCCTTCTCGGCGCGGCCCGCGCGGATCCCGGTGAGCTTGAGGCCGGCCACCACGTTGTCGTAGATGCTCATCGCCGGGAACGGGTTGGGCTTCTGGAAGACCATCCCGATGTCCCGCCGGGCCGCGGTGAGCCGGCGCTCCGGGTCGTACACGTCGACGCCGTCGAGCAGCACCTCGCCCGCCAGGGTGGCGCCCGGGATCAGCTCGTGCATCCGGTTGAGGATCCGCAGGAAGGTCGACTTGCCGCAGCCGGAGGGGCCGATCAGCGCGGTGACCCGGCCGGCGGGCATCACCAGCGAGACCTGTTCGAGGACCTTGCGGTCGCCGAACCAGGCCGAGACCGCCCGGGCGTCCAGCGTGCCCGCCGAGGAGCCGGGGGCCGGCGGCGCGGGCAGCGGCAACGGCAGCGGCACGGTCGGGGTGTCGAGACTGGCCACGGGGCGGCCCCTTTCAGAGGTGACGGTCGATCAGGAACGGCGGTCTCAGACCAGGTTGGGCAGCAGCCGGGCCACCTGGTCGGCGACCTGGAGGGCGAGTGCGGTGATCACCGGCACGCCGACGATCCAGGCCTGCCGGCGGCCCCAGCGCACCCAGCCCAGCGCGAGCGCGACGGCCGCCAGCAGCAGCCCCTCGCCCCACAGCACCAGCGGGATCCAGGCGGCGTCCTCGGTGCCCATGGCCTTCTCGGCCGCCGGCAGCGCGGCGGCGGTGAGCGGACGGGCGTTGGCCGGACGGACCTCGGTGACGAGATCGGCGTCGACCAGCAGCAGACCGTCCGGGGCGTACAGCGGGCCGTCCCCGGTGACCAGCACGATCCGCCCGGCCCCGGCCTTCAGCGTGGCCGGCACCGGGTCGCCGTCGCGGCGCAGGCCCAGCACCCGGAAGGTGTTCGCGCCCTGGCCGGTGGTGACGGTGAAGGTCTCACCCGCCCGCAGGTTGCCCAGCGTGCCGAACGGGCCGCCGAAGCCGGCCTGCCGGCCGAGCAGCACGCTGGTGCCGGCCTGGCCGGGCATCGGGGTGTCCCGGCGGTGGCCGGGGCCGGCCGCCAGCACTCCCCCGGCGGTGCCCTCGCGGACCACCTCGCGCAGGCCCAGCTGCGGGATCTCCAGCAGCGCGACCGGCGTGCCGGGCTCGACCGGCTCGCCGTCCTTGTCGAGCTGCCCGATCGGGGTGGTGCCCATCGCCAGGCTCTCGCGCAGCTCCGCGTACCCGGTCTGGTGGTCGCGCAGGTGCCGCAGGCCGCCCAGCGGGCCGAGGTCCAGCAGCAGGCCGAGCAGCAGGGCCGCCACGATGGCCAGCCCGGCGCCGATCAGCTGCGGCCGGTCGGGGCGCAGCCCGCGCCCCGCGGGCGGGTCGGACGGCCCGGTCGGCGGAGCGGGCGGCGGCCCGGGCACGGGCGGCGGCGTCCCCGGAGCCGGGGGCGGCCCGAGAACCGGCGGCCCGGCAACGGGCGGCACGACCGGCGTCGGCACGACCGGCACCGGTGCGGCAGGCACCGTGGGGACGACCGGCGCCGTGGGCGCCGCGGGCAGGGCCGGTCCGGCGGGAGCCTCGGTCACGTTCATTCGGCGGCCTCCGGCTCCGGACGACGGGCGGCGTGCCACCGGCGGACGTACGGCAGGGCGATCCGGCCCAGCAGCAGCGTCCCGGCGGCGATGGCGAGCAGGGAGTACCAGGGCACACCGCCCTCGGCGGCGGCGGGAGCCGCGGCCACGGCGGTCGGCGCCGGGCGGGTGGCGCCCGGCTGGGGCTGCGCCGGTTCGGCCGCCGCGGCGGCGTGGATCATGCCGTCGGGGGCCACCGTGGCGGCCGTCCAGGTGGTCGGCGCGGTGAAGGTGAGCACCCCGGTGAAGTCCCGCTTGGAGGCCGGGTTGACCTTGCCCCGGCAGGTCGCGGTGATGGTGTAGGCGCCGTTCAGCGGCCCGGAGCCGCTGCGGGTGGCGACCACCCGCAGAGTGTTGCTGAGCGGCAGCACGTACCCGCCGTTGGCGGCCGTGCGGTACACCGAGGCGGGGACCGTCCCGGTGAGCGGCGCGCCCTCGGCCGGGAAGCCGGCGCCGCTGATCCGCACGGTCAGGTAGTCGGCGGCCGGGTCGGGGCACTGGGCGGAGCTGAGCAGGTCGAGCGGGTCGTCGTCCCGGCCGGTGGCGTAGTCGAAGGCCAGCGTGCCGGCCGGTTCGGCGGCCCGGGCCGCCGGCGCGGCGGCCAGTTGGGCGAGCAGCGGGCCGGCCAGCAGGACGGCCAGCAGCGCGGCGCCGGCCGCGGCGGGCGTCCGGGGCGCCTCTCCGGCGGGGGCGGCCGAAGTGGCGGCCCGGCGGCGGCGCCGGTCACGCCACCACCAGCCGCCGAGCACCGCGAGCGGCACCAGGACGGCCAGCAGCGCCCACGGGACGCTCGTGAAGCGGTGCTTGGAGACGCTGCTGACCAGCGCCGGGTCCTTGTCACCGGCGACCGGCAGCGGGTCGACGGTGATCCCGGCGGTGGCGAGGAACGTCGGGTAGGCGCCGGACACGTCGAAGCGGTAGCGCACCACGTTGCCGGGCAGCAGCTCCTGGAGGTCGGGCGGGGTGTCGCCGGTGGCGATGGTGCCGAACACGTTGGCCACCCGGACGGCGTGCTTGCCGCCGAGCCGGACGTTGCCGGTGTTGCGGACGGCGTAGCTGATCGTGGTGTGCCCGCCGTCGAAGGGGTTGAGGCTGGGGTGGTGGCTGGCCTCGACGTCCTCCACCGCGAGCCGGGCCTTGAGCTCGCCGGAGACCCGGACGTTGACCCGGGCGCCGACCCGCTGGTCGACCGTCACCGCGTTGCCCTTGGCGTCCTTGGTCTCGGTGCGCAGCGCGACCACGATGCCGGCCGGGTGGTCGCCGGGGGTGGCGTCGGCGGGGACGGCCAGGGTGAAGGGGACGATCTGGCGGCTGCGGGCGGGCAGGGTGAGCGAGCCGGCGGCGGTGCGCAGCCAGCTGCCGGCCCTGGTGGAGGCGGTGCCCTCGGGCAGCACGTCGTAGCCGCCGCTGTCGGTGTTGTAGGCGTCGGCGGGGTAGAGCCGCAGGGTGAGCGGCTGGTCGCTGTAGTTCCAGACCGCGACGTGGTCCTTGAGGATCGCGCCCGGGGTGGCCCCGTAGGTGAAGGTGCCGCGGGTGTCCGGCTCGGTGGCGCTCGACGGCTGGACCCCGAAGGTCCGGGTGGTGGCGGGGGCGCCGCCGGGGTCGGTGGCGGCGGCGGCCGCGGGGGCGCCCGGGGTGGCGGGCGCGGCGCCGGTGCCGGGGTCGGCCTGGGCGGGCGCGGCGGCGGTGGGCGGCGCCTGCGGGACCGGCGGATCGTCGGCGTACGCGGGCCCGCCGGCGAGCAGCACAGCCGCCAGCAGGACGGGAACCAGGAGCCATCGGTGCATCGCGGGGCCATCCTCGGTCGCGGAAGGGGAAGCGCAGAAGGGGAAGGTGGAGCGGGGGGTCGGCCGCCGGACCGTCCGGGCTCGGGAACACATTGCGCCTGGACGGTCCGGCCGCCGGGTTACGGCCTGACGCTCACCCGGTGAAGAGCGGGCGTCAGATCGCGGTCAGGGTCAGCACGCCCTGGTAGGTGCCGGCCTGGGTGGAGGTCGGGGCGAGCAGGGTCAGGTCCGCGCCGAACTTGGCGGTGCCGAGGCCGGTGGCGGTGGCCAGCGTCCGGGGGGACTTCAGGCCGAGCGCGCCGCCGTCGGTGGCCGCGACCGCGTTGGCCGGGTTGACCTGGCCGCCGAGGGTGACCTTGAGGCCGTCGCCCTTGGAGACCAGGTTGGGCGCCCAGCCTAGGTTCTGGGCGTTGATCTGGTTGGCACCCGAGGCGAACTGGGCGACCTGGCCGGTGACCGACCAGCCGGGGGCGCCGGCGCGGGTGTCGGTGACGGTGACGGTCTGGATCGGGCCGTTGGTGCTGAACAGGGTGCTGCTGCTGTTCAGGGTGAGCGGCGGCAGGGTGACGTTGGTGCCGGCCACGCTGATCACCAGGGCGCCGGGGGCGACCGTGGTGGTGATGGTCTCGGAGACCGGCGCCGGCGGGGTGGAGCCGCCCGGGTTCGGCGTCGCCGGGGTGACCGTGAACGCGACCGCGGCGGAGGCCGAGGCGGCGAACGCGGCCGGGTCGGCCGGGGTGAAGGCGGCGGTGAAGGAGTGGTCGCCCTCGGCCGCGTCGCCCACCGTCAGCTGGGCGGCGCCGGCGTTGACCGGCTGGCTGCCGATCACGGTGCCGTTGTCCTTGAACTCCACGGTGCCGGCGGCGGCCGGGGAGACCGCGGCGGTCAGGGTCACCGGGGTGCCCTTGGGGGCGGAGCCGGCCGGGGAGACGGCCAGCGCCGTGGTGGTGGCGGCCGCGCCGCGCGGGCTGATGGTGTAGCTGACGGCCGCCGAGGTGGAGCCCAGGTAGCGGGCGTCGGTGGAGGTGAACACGGCCTTGAGGCCGTGCGTGCCCTCGGCCAGCGCGTTGGTGGTCAGGACGGCCTGCCCGCCGGAGACCGCGACCGGGGAGCCGACCGGGGTGGCGCCGTCCAGGAACTGCACGGTGCCGGCGGCGGCCGGGGAGACCGCGGCGGTGAGGGTGACGTCGGCGCCGGCGGTGGCGGAGCCGTTCGGGGTGACCGTCAGCGCGGTGGTGGTGGCCTGGGCGACCGGCGCGTTCGGGTCGGTGGAGGTGTAGGAGGTGGGGCTGGTGAACCAGATCGCGCCCACGAAGTCACCGAAGTACGTGGTGCCGAGCTTGGCGCGGCAGCGCAGGTGGAACTCGTACTTGCCGGAGAGGGTGGAGAAACCGTTCTTCTGGGCGAAGCTGCGCATGGTGTCGCTCAGCGGCACGGTCAGCCGGCCCTGGGCGTCCGGCGGGAAGACCGACTGCGCCTGGTTCAGGGTGACGCCGTAGCCCTCGGCCGGGAAGCCCTGGCCGAACACCAGGGTCTGCAGGTTGGTGCCGCCCGGGCAGGAGCCGGAGCTGACGACGCTGATCAGCTCGTCGTCGGCGCCGGTGGCCGGGTTGACGGTCAGGGTGCCGATGGTGGGGCTCTCGTCGGCGGCGTACGCGACCGAACCGACCATGGTGATGCTGCCGGCGGCCAGCAGGGTGGCGGCGCCGAGCGCGACGGAACGCGCGATGCGGATGCTCACGGTGGTACTCGCTTTCGGTTTCGGAAATGAGAGGACTGGGAGGGTGATCAGCCGGTGGTGCGCGAGGTGTCGCCGCAGTTGGCGTTGGTGCCGAAGCCGTACTGCTTGATGAGCGTGCCGCGCTGGCAGATCTGCGAGTTGGCGCCGACGAAGACGTCGCTCCACGGCGAGGTGCCGACCTTGGCGGTCGGGATCACGTTGTAGACGTCACGGGTGGCCGGGGCGCCGGTGTTCAGCAGCACCGAGGGCACACCGTTGATGTTGCCGAGCTGGGCGGTGCCGCGGATGTCGGCGATGGTGCCGGAGCTCTGCGCGATGTACTGGGCGATCGAGAACGGCACCAGCGAGGCGGTGTCCAGCACGCGGCCGTCGTGCTCCTCGATCTTCTTGCCGCCCTTGGTGTCGCTCAGGCAGGGGTACTTGCCGGCGACCACGTCGGCCTCGGTGATGCCGACCACGGTCAGCCAGAACGCGCGGGTGCCCGAGCCGGCCTGCGGGAGCAGCGGGCGGATGGAGAAGTTCGGCGCGGTGCCGACGTAGCCGGGGTCGCAGCTGTAGATCGCGCGCAGGTCGGCGGTGGTCAGGTCCAGCGGCAGCGAGGAGCCGGAGCTGACGGCGTAGGTGACGCCGTCCACCGCGAACGGCACGTAGGTCAGGCCCGGGGTGCTGGCCGCCAGGTTGAGGCTGGAGGAGCGGGCGAAGTCCAGGCAGCCCTTGCCCCGGTTGAGCTCGTTGAGCAGGGCGGTGCGGCCGGCGCCGGAGCCGTTCGGCCGGTTGAGGGCCTGGCAGTCGGCGGACTCCTTGGTGGCGATGGTCGCCGTGCCGAGCGCGTTGTACGAGCCGAGCACCTTGGTGCCGTTGACGGTGATGTCGTTGGCCATGGCGTTCATGACGCCCTGGGTGGTGTCCGAGCCGACGCCCGCGAGGGCGCGGTAGGTCGGCGCGCCGGACGGGTCCGCCGCGGCGGTCCCGGTGCCGGAGATCACCAGGCCGAGCCCGGCGGCGACGGTCACACACTTGGCGAGGTGGCTCTTGGCGAGACTCTTCATGGTGTTCTTCCCTGTGGGGCGGCTGCCGTCGGGGCAGCGCTCGGAGCACGGCCGGAGGGTCTCCGGGCGTGTGGCGCACGTGCGTTCGGGGGTGAACGGTGAATCGGCGGGCGTGAGGGGCGGACGGTGAACGGGTGGTCGGTGGGGCGGCGGCCGCGGGGTGCGTCACCGGGCCGCCGCCCAGGCCTCGCGGTTGAACTCCGAGAACCAGTCTCCGAGGGTCTTGGGTGAGGTGGTCACGTACGGTCGCCTCCTGGATCGGGGTAG
>NZ_JBSGFD010000280.1:0-8334 GCF_053603215.1 Kitasatospora sp. NPDC004240
GGAGGTGCCCCCACCTCCGCCTTGCGATGCACGCACGGATGGGGGTCCCCCCGGCCGAAGGCTGGGGGAGCCGCGCACTGATCCGACGCGAATTGCCAGACAAGCCCTAGGCTGACCGTTATGTCCTGGTTCGCCGCGCTTCGAGACACCGCGCGGACCGGACTGACCCTCGACCGGGCGCTCACCGATCCGCAGCGGGCCGTCCGCGGGGCGGTGGCCGTGGCGCTGGTGCTCTTCCCGACCCTGGCGATCGCCGGGCCCGGCCTCGCCACCTCGGCGGCGATGGGCGCCTTCATCGCCGGCACCGCCACCTTCCAGCGCAGCTTCCGCCCCCGCGCCTCGCTCGCCGCCGCGGCCGGGATCGGACTCGGCCTCAGCACCTTCCTCGGCTACGTCGCGGCCGGCGTCCCCGGGGCCTTCCCCGTCCTGCTCGGGCTCTGGGCCTTCGGCGCCGGACTGACCTGGGCGATCGGGCCGACCGCCGGGGTGGTGGCCGCCAACACCCTCGCGGTGATGCTGATCGTCGTCCAACTGCCCGTCAGCGTGCCCACCGCGCTCGGCCACGGGCTGGTCGCCGCCGCCGGTGGGGCGGTCCAGGCGCTGGTCATCACCCTCTGGCCGATCGGCAGCTGGCGGGCCCAGCGCGACGCCCTCGCCGACGCCTACGCCTCGCTCGCCGACCACGCCCGCCGGCTGCGCCACGACCCGGTCGCGCACGTCGACCCGGCGCCGCTCATGACGGCCCGCCACGCCGCCGCCCTGACCCCCTGGCAGGAACGCCACCGGCCGCCCGAGATGCGCGGCCTGCGCGGCATCGCCGAACGGATCCGGCCCACCCTCGCCGCCCTCGCCGACCCCAAGATCGGCGCCCCCGCCGAGGGCCCCGAACGCGACCGGGCCCGGGCCGTGCTCGCCGCCTCCGCCGAGGCCCTGGACGCCCTCGCCCGGTCGGTGCGCACCGGCGACCCGCTCCACCTGCCCCGCTCCTCGCCCGCGCTCACCCTGGCCCTCCCGGCCGCCGGCGGCCCGGAGCTGCGCGGCGCCGCCCGGCGGGCCGCCCGACGGCTGGCCGGGCTGCTGCGCAAGGCCGCCGACACCCTGGAACGCGGCGACGAGGACACCGTCAACGCCCCGGTGGTCACCGGCGGCGAGCTGCGCAAGCCCCCGCTCTCCCGGATGCTGCCGGTGGCCCTGCGCGCCGTACGCCGCCAGCTGCGCCCGCGTTCGGCGGTCTGCCAGCACGCCGCCCGGCTCACCGTGGTCGTCCTGGTCACGTACGGGCTGACCCTGCCGGCCGGCTTCGAGCACGGCCACTGGGCGCCGATGACCGTCGCCATGGTGATGCGGCCCGACTTCGCCCAGACGTACAGCCGGGGCGTCGCGCGGCTGGCCGGCACCGCGGTCGGGGTGGCCGTCTCCACCCTGGTCGTCCAGCTCGCCGATCCCGGTGACCGGGTGCTGGCCGTACTCGCCGTGGTCGCCGTCGCCGGCGCCTACCTCACCCTGCGCACCGGCTACGCGCTGACCACGGTCGCGGTCTCCTCGTACGTGGTCTTCCTGCTCGGGCTGCAGGAGGGCGACCCGGTGGCCACCGCCGTCGAACGGGTCGGGCTCACCCTGCTCGGCGGCTCGCTCGCGCTGCTCACCTACGCGCTGTTCCCCACCTGGCAGACCGCCCGGCTCGGCGAGCGGCTGGCCGAGTGGCTGGCGGCCGCCGGGCGGTACGCGGCGGCGGTGACCGCGGCGTACGAGCGGCCGGGCGAGCGCCCGGGCGAGCCACGGGGGCAGCGCGGGGAGGAGGTGCGGGCGGCGCTGCTGGACTCCCGGGAGGCACGCTCCGAACTGCTCCAGGCGATGCAGCGGGCCGACGCCGAACCGGGCCGGCACGCCTCCGGGCTGCCCGGGGTGAGCCGGCGCCAGATCGACCGGGCCCGCGCCGCGGTCGGTCACCTCGGCCGGGCGGCCGTCCTGCTGGAGGCCCACCTGCCGGCCGGGGACGCCGATCCGGTGCCGGGCGCCGCCGTGTTCGCCGAAGAGCTGCGGCTGGCCACCGCGCTGGCCGCGGCGGCGCTGCTGACCGGCCGTCCGGTGGAGTTCAACGAGGTCAGGCAGGCCCGGGACCGGCTGGAGGAGCAGCTGGCCGCGGCGCCGGAGAGCGTGCAGCGGGAGGTGGTGCGGGCCGGCAGCACACTGCTGGTGCACGCCCTGCGCGACCTGGAACGGGCCCTGCGCGCGGGCGGCACCGCGGCCCGGGAGCCGGAGCCCACGGGCCGCTGACCGGCCCGGCGGCCGGCCCGACGACCGGCCGCAGCGGGATGGCAGAGTGAGCGGCATGGACGAGCAGATGACGCGCGGGTGGCGGGCCGACCTGGAGCGGCCCGGGACGGTGCTGCTGGACGGGTTCCACCCGCTGAAGCACGCGCTACGGTTCGGTGGGGCGGTCCGCCGGGTGCTGACCGCCGACCGGGCCGCGCTGCTGGCGCTCGCCGCCGAACTGGCCGAGGACGTCGTCCCCGCGCTGGACGCCCTCGCGGTGCAGGTGCCCGAGGCCGTGCTGCGGGACCTGGTGCCCCGGCTCCACCCGACCGGGGTCGCCGCGCTCGCCGAGCGGCCCACCACCGGGGCCAACCTCGCCGCTCTCGCCCACCGGCCCCGGCGGGCGCCGATCGTGCTGCTGGAGAACCCGCGCAACCTCGGCAACGTCGGCGCCGTGATCCGGCTCGCGGCCGGCTTCGGCGCCACCGGCGTGGTCACCACCGGGGACCTCGACCCCTGGCACCCCACCGTGCTGCGCGGCAGCGCCGGCCTGCACTACGCCACCGCGGTGGAGCGGCTGACGGTGGCGACCCTGCCCTCCGGGCCGCTGTACGTGCTGGACCCGGAGGGCGAGGACATCCGCACGGTGGCCTTCCCGGACGAGGCGCTGCTCGCCTTCGGCACCGAGCGGCACGGGGTCTCGGCGGAGCTGAAGGCCCGGGCCGACCGGCTGGTCGCGGTGCCGATGCGGCCCGGGGTGTCCAGCTTCAACCTGGCCACCAGCGTGGGGATGGGGCTGTTCCACTGGATGTCGGGGCGCCCGGTCGGCCCGGTGGCCTGAGCCGCGCGGCCCGGGCCGCGGGAAGGTGGGGCGCGGGAAGGCGGGCGCGGGGTCAGGAGAACAGTCGGCGCCAGGTGTCCGGCCCCGGGTAGCCGTCGGCCTCGGCGCCGCGCCACCCCAGCGACTCCTGGAACGCCCGGACGGCCCGCCGGTCGCTCTCCGTCCAGCGCGGGCCGGGCCCCTCCGTGTACGAGCCGCCGAAGCCCCTGGCCACCAGCCGCTCGCCGAGCTGCCGGACGTGCTCGTTGACCGCGCCGGGGAGGAACGCCTCCGGGCCGGGGAAGGCCGGTACCGTCCGGGTGCCCGGCGTGGTGGGGACGGGTGTGGTGGGGGCGGGCGTGGTGGCCGCCGGGGCGATGTCCCGGCCCCGGTGGTCGACCAGCAGGGCCCAGGTGTCCTTGCCCGGCAGCCCGTCGGCCTCGGTGCCGCGCCAGCCCTGGGCCAGCTGGAACTCCTGGGTGGCCCGCCGGTCCGCCTCGCCCCAGCGCGGCCCCGGACCCTCGCCGTAGAAGCGGGCCCCGCCGCGCTCGACCAGCATCCGGCCGAGCCTGGTGACGTCCGCGTTGTCGGCGCCCGGACCGAACCTGTCGGCGCCGGGGAAGGCCGTCGAGGCGGTGCCGTCGTCGCCGCCCCCGCCGGCCAGCCCCGTGAAGCGGTACGGGACGTAGGCGCCGGAGTGGTTCCAGTACGCGTACGGGGTGGCGCGCCTGGTCGCGCCCGGCGAGGTCTGCTCGTACGCCACGTACCGGGTGCGGGTGGCGTCGGTCCAGCCGCCGAAGAGGGTGACGTGTGAACCGGCCTGCGGGCTGGCCGGATCGTTGTACAGCAGGATGTCGCCGGGCTGGAGGTCCGCCTTGGTGATCCGCTCGGCGACGTCCGGCAGCGTCCAGGTGGTCCGGCTGCCGCCCAGGCCCCAGGCCATCGAGACGAACCCCGAGCAGTCCTGGCGGTAGCCGTCCGACCAGTAGCGGCTCATGCTGTACGGCACCCGCTGGTCCACCCAGCGCTGCGCCCGCTCGATGATCTGCGCCCGGGTGACCGGGGTGACCGGGGCGGCTTGCGGGAGCTGTGGGGCCGCCTGCGGGGAGACGGAGCCGGGGGCGGCGCCCCCCGCATCGGCCGGTGCGTCAGCGGCCGGGGCCTCGTCGGTCGGTCCCGGGGTCGGAACGGGGTTCGGGCCCGGTGAGGGGGCGGGTGCGGCGCAGGCGCCGGCCGCGCCCGCCGCCGACCCGCCGAGGGCGGTGCCCACCGCGGCCATCAGCACGGCGGCCCGTCGGCGGACGCTGTGGGCGGCCGCGTGGCCGCCGTCGCGCACCCGCGCGGAGCGCCGCCGGGCGCGCCGCCGGGCCGTGCAGCCGCCGCATATGCAGTCCTCGTCCGGTTCGACCTCGTAGAACTCCAGCAGCCGGGTCGGTCGGTCGGTTGGGGTCATTCCCGCCTCATTCCTGGTCGGTCCTGATCGGGCCCTGACGGCGCGACAGCACTGACGTTCCCATCGGGATTCCGCGTGTTATCGGGACCAAAGTCCCAAAGCGGACAGGCGTTCGGCGCGGCGGGTTGAGCCGGGAGGGTGACGGCCGTTCGGCGGGATGGCGCGGGGTGACCACCCGTCGGGCGGCGGTACGGGCATCCCGGGCCGCGGGGTGACGGTGCGTGAGCGGTGGGCGGGCCCGGCCGACGGGCGGTCAGCCGGCGACCGGCGGGTTGACCGGGGAGTACTCGGGGGCCGACCAGGTCAGCGGCGCGGCGTCGGCCAGCTCGACCACCCCGGTGACCGCGAGGTCCACCGCCCGCTCGGCGCCGGGCAGGCCCGCGGCGGCCCCGGCGGACCAGTCGGTGCGGGCCTCGCCGGTGATCAGCAGGGCCCCGCCGGTCTCCCAGTCCGGCAGCAGCAGGCCGGCGCGCGGGTCGAGCTCCAGATTGCCCAGGGTCATGAACATGCTGTTGCCGGCGTACTCGGGCCAGCGCAGCCGGTCGGGGGCGAGGACGGAGAGGAAGCCCGGGTTTCCGCCCCGGTGCGAGGCGTCCACCCGGCCCCCCGGGCCGGCGGTGGCCACGAAGAAGGTGTCGGCGGTGGCCACCGCGAGCTGCTGGGCGGTGGAGAGCGCCGGGCCGGTGGCGACCGCGCGCGGGGCGCCGGTGCCGGGGTGGTCGAGCGGGCTGCGGCGCTGGATGTACTTGGGGCAGTTGGCGTACACCTGGTCGGCGGTGATCACCAGTCCGCCCCGGCCGTCCGGGGCGGACTTCCCGTTGAGCCGCATCCGGCGCCGCCCGGCCGGGTCCAGGGCGATCGTGCCGACCTCGGCGGGCCCGGCCAGCACCCCGGCGAGCGGGTCGGCGCCGGCGGGTCGGGCGGCCACGGTCAGGGTGTGCTCGTCCGGCGCGCCGAGGAAGCCGGGCGCGCCGGTGAGCTGGGTCGCCCAGAGCCGCCCGTCCTCGTCGGCGGCGCCGAGGACCAGCATCCGGCGCTCGGTGAGGAAGCGGGCGGCCACGGCCGGGATGGTCCGGCCGATCGCGCGGCCGGAGTGGTCCGCCCGTTCCAGCCGCCCGGCGCGGGCCTGCGCGGCCCGCTCGCCCGGGTGGTACGGCGTGCTGGTGGTCATGGCGCGCTCCTCGGTCCGTACGGGCGGGTCAGGGCGGGTGCGGGTGGCGGGTGCGGGTTCGGGTTAGAAGAAGCCGCAGGTCGGGGCGGACTCGGTGGGGGCGGCGGCGCCGGTCTCCTCGACGCCCTTCGGGGTGTAGATCTCCAGCCGGATGCCGTCCGGGTCGGCGAAGAAGATCCCGCCGGAGCTCGCGCCCTCGCCGTGCGGGACCACGCCGTCGTAGGCGAACTCGGCGCCCAGCTCGCGCAGCACCCGCTCGGCGGCGCGGACCTCGTCCAGGCCGTCGACCTGGAAGGAGAGGTGGTGCAGGCCGGGGACGGCGGCCGAGAAGGTGCCCGCGCTCTGCTGCCAGAGGGTGACCACCAGCCGGCCGTCCCGGCCCAGCAGGGCGAAGCGGCGCTCGGGGTCGGTGTCCTCGGTGACGACCTCCAGGCCGAGGACGCGGCGGTAGAAGGCGATCGAACGGGCCAGGTCGGTGACGTTCAGGCCGATGTGGCCGGTCTGCAGGG
Source organism: Kitasatospora sp. NPDC004240 (assembly GCF_053603215.1). Lineage (NCBI taxonomy): Bacteria > Bacillati > Actinomycetota > Actinomycetes > Kitasatosporales > Streptomycetaceae > Kitasatospora > Kitasatospora sp. NPDC004240. The sequence goes on from NZ_JBSGFD010000280.1 coordinate 6,210, forward strand.
TGGGCAGGGTCCGCTCGGCGGTCGGTGCGGGGGCGGTGCTGGACATGCCTGGTCACTCCCGTGGACGGTCCGTCCGGCCAGGCTGCTGCCTAACCGTTACTAAAGACGGTAGCGGTTAGGTTGTGAGGGCGTCAACCGGTATGGGCCGGTATAAGGGTTAGAAAATCCGGGCATGCCGAAGCCGCCCCCGGGAAGACGCGGAAGGCGGGGCGGGGGAGGGAAGGCGGGGCGGGGAACGGGCGGGAGGGGTTACTCCCACTCCCAGCGGATGCCGACGAGACCCGGCTGCTGGTCGGGCGCCAGGACGTGGGCGCTGGCGGACGCGCCGATCCAGAGCTGCTCGCGGCGGCGGTCGGCCTCCTCGCCGGGCGCGCGGTCGTAGCGCTCGCAGTGCACCGGGATGGCCGCCGGGTCGAAGTGCACCTGGAGCACGTACTCGCGCACCGGGGTGGCGAAGCGGCGGCTGTACTCCATGGTCTCGGCGCCGCCCGAGGGGATCTCCACCTCGTACTCGAACACCGTGCTGTCGCCGAGGCCCAGCGGGCGGTCCAGCATCAGCTCGCCGACGATCAGCCCGGTCTCCGGGCGCCGGCGGACCCGGGCCAGCCGGCCGTGCCGGACACCGGTGATCTCGGGACAGCCGGTGGCCTCCTCGTCGGCCTTGTGGACGACCAGGCAGCGGGTGACCCCGCTCACCGTGGCGCGCACCACCTGGCGCATCCGCAGCAGGCTGCCGCGCCGCTCGGCGTCCACGTAGTACGCGTCGTGGATGCTGAGCCGCTCCAGCTCGCCGGCGGGCGGGGCGTCCAGCTCGGCGAAGACGTCCGCGATCTCCTGCTCGCCGGGCCAGACGTCCTCCAGCCGCAGGTGGTAGGAGGTGTTGGCGGAGGCCGCCCAGCGTCCGCGCGGGCGGGGCGGGCCGAGCAGTGAGGAGAGGGTGCTGTGGGGCAGGCCGAGCAGCTCCTCCAGCAGGTGGACGGCGCGCAGCGAGCTGGCCCGCTCGGGCTGGCTGCGGCCGCGCCGCCAGTAACTCAGCGTCGTGACGCTGACCCTGACGCCGCGTTGGGCGAGTGCCGCGCGGATCCGGTCCAGGCTGAGGCCGCTCGCCTCGATCGCCAGGTGGAGGGTGTCGGCGAAGCCGCCGGTGGGGCTCGGCCGGCCGGGGGTGGAGGGCGCGGGCGTCGGGCCGGGGGCCGGGGTCGGAGCGGGGGAGGGTGGGGCGGGAGTGGCCGCGGACGGTGCCGCGGGCGTGGCCGAGGGTCCGTCGCCGGGGCTGGCCGGCAGCGGCTTCACCGAGCTGTGAGGAACCCTATGCACGGTCGAGAGGCTACGTCATCAATCGTGCGTAGGACAGTGGTCACGCGAGGTGATCCACAGGTGAGGGATCTTGAAACAGTTCGGAAACAGATGATCGGACCGGTCGTGGAAGCCCCCGGGAGTAAGCTCGGCGGGAGCCGAGGGGAGACCGATGAGCATCCAGACCGCAGACCCGCGGGACCCGCGCCCGCTGATCGGTGAACCGCTCGCCCTCGACCTGCTGAACACCCGGTGGACCGGCACCCCGGTCAACGATCTGCTCACCGGCACCGACGGCCTCGCGGTCTGGCTCTCCTCCGCCGGGCTGGCCGCCCGGGCGCCGGCCACCGAGGCCGCACTGGCCGCCGTCCTGGAGGCCCGGGAGGCGGTCGGCGCGGTCGTCCGGGCGCTGGAGGAGGGCGGCGTGCCCGGCGCCGACGAGCGGGCCGCCCTGAACGCGCTGCTCGGGCACGGACGGCTGCGGCGGGAGCTGGGCCCGGCCGGGCGGACCGACCACGTCGAGCCGGACGACCCGCGCTGGCTGGCCCCCTGGCTGGTCGCGGACGACCTCCTCGGCCTGCTGGAGCAGGGTGCGCACCGGATCAAGCGGTGCGCCGGCCACGGCTGCATCCTGCACTTCTTCGACACCTCGCAGAACGGGCGCCGGCGCTGGTGCTCGATGGCCGGCTGCGGCAACCGGGCGAAGGCCGCGCGGCACTACGCGAAGGCCAAGGCTTAGACCGACCGGCAATAGGGGGGTGGGTGAAGGAGCGGGTCGAGGGCCGAGTCCGGGCGGTGCCGACGAAGGAGCCATGGCGGAGCCCTGGTG
>NZ_JBSGFD010000281.1:0-8313 GCF_053603215.1 Kitasatospora sp. NPDC004240
GGCCCGAAGGCGGCCTCCGCCTCGGCGGCGAGCGTCGCGTCGAGGCGGGCGGCGACGTCCTGGGGCATCGGGGGCGTCTCGGCCGCGCCGAGCAGGGCCCGCACCTCGCCGAGGGCGTCGGTGGTCCCGCGGCAGTCCGCGCAGCCGGCCAGGTGCCGCTGGAGGGCGTCGGCGGTGGCCGCGTCCTCCACCAGGCCTTCGGCGAGGTCGGCGAGTTCGTCGACGTCGGGGTGCGATCCGGCGGGGAAGGAGGGGGAGAGGGATGCCGTCATCGTGCGCTCGCGTCTCCTTCCAGAATCGGCCGGGCGGTGTCCTGGTCCGTCCCTGTGACGGTACGCGGCCCCGGTGGGTTCCCCCGGGGTGGCGCGGCCGCGGGCCGGCCGGCGGATGTTTCACGTGAAACGTCGTCGCGCGGACCGCCACCCCGAACGGCTCCGCCCCGGACGCCGTCGCCCGGCGCCCCGCCGTCCGGGGCGGGCCCGTCCTCGCGCAGGTGCCGGACCAGCGGCAGCAGCCGGGCCCGGCCGCGGGCGCAGCGGCTCTTCACCGTGCCGACCGGCACCCCGAGCAGTTCGGCGGCCTCGGCGACCGGGTAGCCCTGCATGTCGACCAGGACCAGCGCGGCCCGCTGCTCGGCGGGCAGCTCGGCGAGGGCGGCGGTCAGCTCCCGGGTGAGCTCGGCGCGGACCACCGGCCGGTCGGCCGGCTCGGCGCTGCCCAGCAGGGCGTCCAGGCGCCGGGGGTCGTCGTCGAGCGGTCCGGTGCGCCGGGTGGCGGTGCGGCGGGCGCGGTCCAGGCAGGCGTTGACCACGATCCGGTGCAGCCAGGTGGTGACCGCCGAGCGGCCCTGGAAGGAGTGGGCGCCCCGGAAGGCGGAGACCATGGCGTCCTGGAGGGCGTCGGCGGCCTCCTCGCGGTCGCCCAGGGTGCGCAGGGCGACCGCCCAGAGCCGGTCCCGGTGGCGGTCGACGAGCAGGCCGAAGGCCTCCCGGTCACCGGCGACGTGCCGGGCCAGCAGAGCGGCGTCCTCGGCCGCCCCGGGAGGCGTCGGCGGCCCGGGCGCCCCGGCGGGCCCGGCCGGGCCGGGCTGTTCCTGTGCCACGTGCGGCCGGCCGGTCAGCCCGCGACCTTGACCTCGGCGATGGCACCCCGGTACTTGGAGTCCGTGGGGTCCTTCGGCAGGGAGGTCAGCCAGATCAGCAGGTAGCGGGTGGTCTTCGGGGCGTCGAGGGTGAAGTTCACCGTGCTGCCGCTGGCCTTGTCGAGCACGGTGAAGGAGTTGGGCTGGGCCTGGGCCGGGTTGGCGGCCACCTGGGCGTTCGGCATCCGCAGCTCGGCCGTGGTGGCGCCGATGAACTGGACGTTCACCGTGCTGACCGACTGCACGCTGCCGAGGTCGATGAGCAGTCCGGTGCCCGCCTTGAAGCCGCCGGGGGCGAGCTGTTCGTCGTAGCCGTAGGTGCTCCAGGCGGTGCCGGCGTCGCCGTCGTAGACGGTCTTGAGGAGGTGCGTGGACGGCGAGTTGCCGCCGGGGTTGTAGGAGATCGCGGCCTCGACCGGGATCGGCACCGGGGTGCGGGTGACGGCCTGGACGGTCGGCACCGGGGTGATCTCCGGCTGGGAGACGGGGGTCTGCTGCTCGTTGTTGCGCAGCTGGTCGACCAGCTGCCAGGAGGCCACCCCGATCGCGCCGAGGGCGATCGTCCAGGCGGTGAGCTTGGCGGCCTGGCGCAGCGCCCGGCCGCGGCGCCGCACCGGCTGGACCGGGGCGGGGGCGGGGACGGTGCCGGGGGTGGCGATCACCCGGGTGGGGGTGGGCGCGGTGGGCAGCGAGTGGTGCCGGGGCGGGGCGGTGAAGGCGGGCAGCTCGGGCTCGGGCTGGCGGATGCGGGGCATCAGCGCGATGGCCCTGGCGAGCTGCTCGGGCGTGGTGATCGGCTCGGCGTGGTGCGGCGGGCGGTCGAACAGGGCGCGGGCGGCCAGCTCGGACAGGCCCTTGTGGACGTCGGCGCGGACCTGGTCCGGCGCGACCTCGCGGAGGTCCTTGGGCAGGCCACGGAGGTCGTAGCGGTCCTCCGGGAAGGGCCAGCGGTGGGTGAGCGCGGCGAACAGCAGTGCGCCGATGGCACGGGTGTCGGCGCGCTCGGCGTCGTCGGTGTCGCCCTCGGCGGGCAGCCCGCGCAGCGCGGCGTCCACCGCGATGCCGTTGATCCGGTACTGGCCGCTGTCGGTGCGCAGCACGCAGCGCGGGGTGAGCCGCAGGTGGGCCTGGCCGCGCTTGTGGGCGGCCGCGACGGCGTCGGTGACCTGGCGGACCATCTGGTACGCCTCGTGCGGCTCCATGGGGCCGTCGGCGAGCAGCTTGGCGAGGTCGGAGGCGTGCGGCAGCCACTCCCGGACCACGTAGACGAGTTCGCCCACCTGGACGGCGTCCAGCACCTGCACGAAGCGGGGGTCGCCGAGCAGGGCCGCGGACTTGGCGGCGGCCAGGACGGCGCGGGCGCGCTGGTGGCCGGCCGCCATGAGGTGGATGCCGACGGCGCGGCGCAGCTTCTCGTCGACGGCCCGCCAGCTGCTGAAGGTCTCGGTCTGGGAGATGCACTCTTCCAGCAGGTACCGGTTGCCGATCTTGTCGCCGCTGTGCCGCAGCGGGGCGGGGAGGGTGCGGGGCAGGGTGCCGGTGTCGCGGGTGTCGATCGTGGGTTCGGGCGACCCGTCGGGGCGCCCGGTGGACTTCCCGCGCTCGGCGGGGCCGTCCTTCGCCGCGGCCTTGCGGGCGCCGCCGGCGCGCAGCTCGGCGGCGATCTCGGCGGCGGAGAGCGGCGCGGTGATTTCGGAGGTCTCCTCGCCGGCGGACGGTCCGGTGTCCTCGTCCGCGAGTTCGGCGGCCTCGTCCGTGAGCTCGTCGATCGCCGCGGCCAGTGCGGCCTCGTCCGCCGAACCGTCAGCTGCCGACGTGTCGACGACCGCCTTGGTGCCATCAGCCACCGTGGTCCTGCCTCCCCTTGTGTCGCCCCGGCCTGAGAGAGTCGCTGGAGCGCGGGCCTCGGAGGGCGTCGCACTCACAGGACAATTGTGCCCACTCTTCTCCACCGGGTACGACCGCTGAGGGGTCCTCGTGGTTGCGTGAAGGTGGAGAGATGTGGTGCAGATCCGGCGCCGGGCCGCGATCGGGGGCCCCCGGGAGTCCGGGGGAGCCGACGGCGGCCCGGCGCCCGCCGCGTGACGCGGCGGAAGGTCCGGTACGTCCGGTTGACGCCCGGTCAGGGCGTCCACCGGCGCTACCGGTCGGTACGGCGGTTCAGCGGCCCAGTCGGCCGCGCACCATTCCCAGCATGGCGTTGAGTTCCTCGATCCGCAGCCGCTTCGCGATGACCGTGAACACGGCCAGCTGGACGCCGCCCGCGAGGACCACGGCCAGCACGCTGCCGATCCAGCCGCCGATCGCCGAGCCGATCAGCAGGCTCAGGCCCAGACCGACCGCCGCGGCCGGCACGCTCGCGGTGATCAGCCGGGTGTAGGTCTTGCCGATCCGCTTGGTGTCCAGCCCGCCGATCCGCTTCTTGAGCTTGGGCACGGCCACCGTCACGCCGATCGCGTAGGCCACGCCGTAGCCGAAGGCGATCCCGGTGACCACCCATTCGGCGGGCAGCACCGCCCAGCAGAGCAGCGAGAAGCCGGCCTGGCAGGCGGCCACCCAGACGGTGTTGGAGAACGGCGTCCGGGTGTCCTCGTAGGCGTAGAAGCCGCGCAGCATCACGTACTGCGCCGAGTACGGGATCAGGCCGAGGGCGAAGGCCGAGAGCATCAGGCCGGCGCCGGTGGCGGCGTCCAGCACGGTCTCGTTGCCGCCCACGGCGTAGATCGAGCGGCTGATCGCCGGGCCGAGCGAGAGGAACAGGAAGGCGGCCGGGACGACGGCGACGGCGGTGGTGCGCAGACCGTAGGAGAGGTCGTCGCGTACCGAGCCGGCGTCCTCGTCGGCGGCGGCCCGGGAGAGCCGGGGGAGCACCGCGCTCATGATCGAGACGGTGATCACGGCCTGCGGGAGCTGCCAGATCAGCAGGGCGTTGGAGAAGGCGGCGAGGCCGACGCCGGTGTGGCCGTCGGTCTCGGCGGTCTTGCCGGCCCAGGTGGCCAGCTGGGTGATCACCAGGTAGCCGGCCTGGTTGGCGAGGACGAAGAAGAACGTCCACTTGGCCAGCCGGGCGGCCTTGCCGAGGCCGTGCCCGCGCCAGTCGAAGCGCGGCCGGTAGGAGAAGCCGGCGGCCCGCAGGTACGGGATCATCGCCAGCGCCTGCACGGCGAGGCCGATCAGGGTGCCGAGGCCGAGCAGCCGGACGCCCTCGGGGGAGATCGTCCCGGGCGTGACCTCGGTGGTCCCGAAGCCGCCGTACACCCAGATGTAGGCGGAGAAGGTGAAGATCACGACGATGTTGTTGAGGACCGGGGTCCACATCATCGCGCCGAAGCGGCCGCGGGCGTTGAGGATCTGGCCCATCACCACGTGCACGCCCATGAAGAAGATGGTCGGCAGGCAGTAGCGGGCCAGCGCCACGGTGGTGTCGGCGTTGGCCGGGTCCACCATCAGCGGGTGGGCGATCAGCTGGGCCAGCACCGGTGCGCCGAGCACGGCCAGGAAGACCACGCCGGCCAGGCCGACCATCACCAGGGTGAGCAGCCGGTTGGCGTAGGCGGCGCCGCCGTCCGCGTCGTTCTTCATGCTGCGGACCAGCTGCGGCACGAAGACCGCGTTCAGCGCGCCGCCGCCGATCAGGATGTACAGCAGGGTCGGCAGGGTGTTCGCCGCGTTGTACGAGTCACCCATCACGCCCATGCCGATCGCGGTCGCGATCACCATGGTGCGCAGGAAGCCGGTGCCCCGGGAGACCAGGGTGCCGGCCGCCATGATCGCGCTGGAGTTCAGCAGGCCGGCGACCTTGCCGCCGCCACCGGAGGGGGCGGGCGGCGCGGTGCCCGCGCGCTCCTCGGCGACGATCTCCTCCAGCGGCTCCACCGCGGGCGGCACCTGGACCGCGGCCACCTGCATGGTGGCCTCCTCCTCGGAGAGCGGCGGGTCGAACTCGATCGGCGGCACGAACGGGCGCTGCCCCCCGTGCTCGTACGGGCGCTGCGGCCCGCCGGAGGCCTGCGCGCCCGGCAGCGGCCCGGCGGGCCCGCCCTGCGGGTGGCCCAGGGGGTGCTGCGGATGCCCCTGCGGCGCCTGGCCGGGCTGGGCCTGGCCGGGCTGGGCGGGACCCGGCTGGGCCGGGGCCTGCGGCCGGGGCGCCTCGGCGCGGGCGCCGCCGAGCAGCGCGTCCACCCCGACGTACTCGGTGGTCTCGGTGTCCCAGGCGGAGTGCGCGGGCCCCGGCTGCCAGGACCGGTCGCCGCCCCACTCGGCGCCGGCCGCGGCGGGCGCGGGCTGTTCCCAGGACGGCGTCTCCTGCCGGGGTGGGCGCGCGGCCTCGTCCCAGGCCTGCTGCGCCGGGGTGTCCCAGCCCGGCTGCACCGGCGGGACGGGCGGCGAGAAGGTCGCCGGCGGCACCGGCGTCGGGATGTCACCCCCCTGCGGCGGCACCTGCGGCGGCACGTCGTACGCGGCGGCCGGCTGCTGCGGCGCGGCCGGTCCGGCGGCGCGTAGGCCGTACGGGTCCTGGCCGTCCCGGGGCCCCTGGTACGCGTCGGCCGCGTAGGGGTCCTGGGCGTAGGTGTCGGCGACGTACCAGTCGCCGGACGGCGACTCGGCGCCCGGCCGGCCCTCGCCGCGTCCCGGCGGCCGCTCCTCGCTGCGCCCGGTCATGTCACCTCTTCGCTGTCGTGGGGGAGACCGCCCTGACGTCGGGCGGGAACGCTGTCAAGGACCAACCTTCTCACCACCGGTGGCCCGATCCCGGCCATCGGCGGCCCTGTCGCGGGGTGTCCCCGCAGGTCCCGCGCGTCCGGGGCGCTCCCCGGCGCCGGCGCCGTCCGGCCGGTTCCCGCCGTCGGGGGAGGCGTCATCCCCGGGACCGGGACCGGGACCGGGACCGGCGTCGGTGCCGGCGCCAGCGTCGTCGGCGGCGGTGTCCGGGCCGTCCGGGGCGTCCTCCTCCAGGACGAGCGGCGCGTCCGGGTCCTCCCGCTCGCCGCCCACCCGCTTGCGCTGGCGGTAGAAGCGCAGCGCCGCCAGCAGGATCAGCACCAGCCCGCCGCCGAAGACGTACAGCACGCCGTTGGTGACCGAGGTGACCTCGACGGTGAACCGGACCGGCTCGCCGTACGCCCGCGCGTCGGGGCCGGTGGTCCACAGCTGGGCGATCATGGTGACCGGCCCGTTGTTGTGGGCCTCCGCGGGGAAGCGCAGCGTGACGCTCTGCGAGGCGGGCAGCACGATCGGCTCGGCCGGGCCGACCCGGAGCCGGTTCGGCTGGACCGAGGTGAGCCGCAGTTCGAGGTTGGTGACCGTCTGGGTGAGGTCGTTGCGGACGCTCACCTGCAGGATGCCGGAGTCACCGGGGAAGGTGATCTCGCGCTTGCTCGGCACCTTCACCGCGGTGACCAGCCCGTCCAGGTACTTCGCGACACCCTGGCGGTAGGCGTCCCCGGCCGGGGCCTGGGTGCGCCACTCGGTCGACATCGAGCGGATCATCGCCGCGCTGAACGGCCCGCGCACCCGCTGCGGCAGGGTCAGCACCCGCATCAACTTGTCCAGGTCGTACTGGATCTGGTGGGTGCCGCTCAGCGCCGAGGCCGGCAGCTCGGAGGCGCGCGCCTGGGCCGGGTAGTCGGTGGCCGGGGGCACCCAGCCGTTGGCCCGCGGATCGGCCGGCAGCTGCGCCACGGCGTCCAGCCGGACCTGCTCCAGCCACTTGCCCGCCTGGGCGTCCTGCAGCGACTTGGCCAGCACCTTGGCGGTGTCGACGGTCAGCTCGCGGGGCGGCATCACCAGCAGGCCGCGCTGGTTGTGCGGCTCCTGCCGGGAGATGACGAAGGTCTCGGCGAGGAAGCGCTGCTCCGCCAGGGTCCGCGCCTGGGCGGTGTTGAGGTCGGTCTCGAACAGCGCGGAGACGGTCGGGTCGGCGACCACCGCGTTCTGCCCGTTGCCGATCGGCCGCGCCGCGCTGGGCGTGTACTTCAGGCCGTCCGACTCCGGCAGGCTGGCCCCGCCGGTCAGCACCAGTCCGGACCCGCCGCGCTTGGCGATCGCGGCGATCTGCTGGTCCAGGAAGCCCTGGTACGGCCAGGCCACGTCGGAGCGGGTGTCCACCGACAGCCGGCCCTCCACCGTGAGGCGGCCCGCCGTGCCGGCCTTGAGCAGCGCGGAGTCCATCCCGGCCAGGTCGGCCCCGTTGTGCGCGATCGAGGCGAGGTCGGGGTCGCCGTACGGCAGGGCCACCACCTCGACGCCGGCCTTGGCCACCGCGGTCCGCAGCTTCTCCAGCCAGGCGGTCGCGGCCGCCGAGCCGACGCCCGGGACGGTGTTGTCGTCCTTGGCCGGCAGGCCCTCGGTGCCGGGCCTCTGCACCCGGTAGGGCTTGGTCATGGCGAACGCGGTGTCCAGCAGGTCCGGGTCGACCACCCAGGTCAGCCCCGGCAGCTTCGCGCCGATGTCCACCAGCTCGTACAGCCGGCCGCCGGGGGAGAACTCCCCGGCCAGGCTGTCGTCGCGCAGCACCGGCAGGCCCTCGCCGTTGTCGGAGAGCGTCTGGGCGGCGAGCACCGGCGCGTGCACCAGCGGCCAGAGGGTGGCCGTCTTCAGCGGCTGCGCCTCACCCGGCGTCGGGTTGTACGCCAGGAAGGTCCGGGCGATGCCCAGGGACCGCTCGCGCTGGTTGTCCGCGGTGGCGCCCCAGACGTCGACGGCGAGCTCGAACACGCCCTCCTTGCCGTTCAGCCCGAGGTCGTTGACCGCGACGCCGAGGGTGAACTCCTGCGTCTGGCCGGGGGCGAGCTCGCCGATCGCGTGCTGCGGGCTCTCCAGGTCGTAGCCGTCCGCGGGGAGCGGGTTGCCGCGGGCGGCCACCGAGGACAGGTCGCTGCGGTTGGTGAGCGGACGGTTCCCGGCGGGCTGGCGGACCGCCGCGTGGGCGCCCTTGAGCACCGTCCGGCCGCCGTTGGTGACGTGGCCGGTGATGGTCACCACGCCGTTCTGGGTGGCCACCGGCGGGTCCTCCGGCTTGGCGCCGGTGGTCACGCTCTCGATGGTCATCACCACCGGGTAGTCCGCCGAGGCCCCGGACCCGGCCGGCTGGGCGGCGGCCCCCTGCGGCGCCGCGGCCAGCAGGGCCGCCGCGGCCCGCGCTGTTCGCCGGTGACCTGCTCCGGATGTAC
>NZ_JBSGFD010000282.1:0-8308 GCF_053603215.1 Kitasatospora sp. NPDC004240
TGTCGGGGCGCCGCGGGCCGCCCGGCGCGCGGGGTGGCGGTCGGGGGCGGTGGGGTGGCCCCCCCCCCCCGGCACGCGCCCCGGCCGCGCGGATCAGCGCGGCGTCGGCGGCTCGGGTGGTGGCCACCGTCAGGGTCCCGGACTCGGCGCCGTCCAGCCAGGCGCCGGCGAAGGCGGCGGCCAGCCGCTGCCGCAGGACGGCCGCCTTCGCGCCGGCCTCGGCCTCGTTCACCAGTCGCGCCCGGGCCTGCGTGGGGGTCAGGCCGAGGTCGCGCCGCATGGCGTCCAGGACGGCGGGGGTGGTGGCGTCGACGGCGAGGGCCGCGGCCGCGGACTTCACGGCGTCGGACGCCGGGGCGGCGCCGGGCGAACCCGGTGCGGCCGCGGCGCCGACACCCTGGAGTGTCGTCAGCAGCAGTCCGGCGGCCGCCAACGCGGTGCCCGCGGTGCGGGCATGACGTCGGAGCATGGGGGAGGTCTCCTCGTTCGGTGTGGGGGTTGCCGACACCGTAGGAAGTCCGCCGCCGTCCTGACAGATGCCAGCCGTCCCCCTATCACCGCGTTATGGCCCGGGCGGCCACACGTGCGGGCCCGCCCGGGCGCGGACCTGAGTACCCGTACCCGGCCGCGGCTGAGTACCCGTCCGCTGGCCCCGGGCCGGACGGGGGACGAGGATCCTGACATGACCGAGACCGTGACGATCCGCCGGGCCTGGTGGGAGGCCCCGGCCAACTCCACCATCGTCTACATCGTCCTGCTGATGGTGCTGCTCCCCCTGCGCGGCTTCGCCGAGATGGCGACCGACCCCTGCTCGTACGGCACGGACTGCCCCAGCACCTTCGCCCATCTCGCCGTCGCCGACCGGGCGTTGCTCTCCGCCGTCGCGCTGATCGTGCTCCAGTGGCCGGTCGCCTACCTGCTGCCCCGGGGCCGCCTGGCGCTGTCCCTCGCGCCGGGCGCCGCGATGCTGACCATGCTGATCGCCGTCCTCACCATCGAAGCGGGCACCTGACGGGGCCTCCCGCGCCTATGATCGTCGGCGCACGGTACGGAGCACGACACGGTACGGAGCACGACGGGGTACGGGCCACCACGGCGCGGCCGCGAACGACGGGCCAGGGACGAACGGGGACACGCATGCGCTTCGGGATCATCGGCACGGGAACGGTCGGCCGCACGCTGGCCGACAAGCTGGTCGCCCTCGGGCACGAGGTGACGCTCGGCTCGCGCACCAAGGACAACGAGGCCGGCACCGCCTGGGCCGAGCAGGCCGGGCCGGCCGGCCACACCGGCACCTTCGCGGACGCCGCCGAGTTCGGCGAGGTGATCGTCAACGCCACCGGCGGCACGGTCTCGCTGGCGGCCCTCCGGGCGGCCGGGGCCGAGCGGCTGGCCGGCAAGCTGCTGATCGACGTCTCCAACCCGCTGGTCTTCTCGGAGGAGGGCGCCCTGACCCTCGACCCGGTCAACACCGACAGCGTCGGCGAGCGGATCCAGCGCGAGTTCCCGCAGGCCCGCGTGGTGAAGGCGCTCAACACGGTCACCGCCCCGGTGATGGTCGACCCGGCGCGCGTCCCCGGCGAGCACAACCTCTTCATCGCCGGCGACGACCCCGCCGCCAAGGCCGAGGCCACCGCCCTGCTGGCCGAGTTCGGCTGGCCGGCCGGCTCGGTCATCGACCTCGGCGACATCGGCGGCGCCCGCGGGATGGAGATGATGATGCCGGTGTGGATCCGGCTGATGCGCGCCTTCGGCACGGCCGACTTCAACTACTCCATCGTCCGCAAGGCCGACTGACGCCCCGGCACGACCCGCGACCCGCGCGTCCGAGCACGGCCCGTGCGTGGGAAGTCGGCCGGTCCGACTTCCCACGCACGGCGGCGTTCTGTCCACCCGGCCCAGGTGATCGCGGTGGCGACGGTCAGGCGGCCGGGCCGACCGGGGGCCACGGGAGGGGTGCGGGCAGGACGGGCGCGGGCGCGGTCATCGCGGCCCGGGCGTCCTGCATGACGCTCAGCCGGCGGACGAACAGGATCGCCAGCACGGCCGCGGCGACGGCGAGCACGTTCTCGGCGATCTCCAGGCCGAGGGTGGCCTTCAGCGTGGAGCCGGGGTCCGCCCGGTCCAGCTTCGTCGTGGCGGCCGCGATCCGGCCGAGGATCACCGAGCCGATCCACGCCGACCACCAGAGCGACACCACCCGCTGCGGGATGAACTGCCGCCCGCCGTCGGCCGCCGGGGGAGCGCTCGCCTGCCAGGTGTCGGCCGCGACCCGCCAGGGGAACCAGAGGCAGACGATCGGGACGAACCAGCCGCCGATCGCCCAGCCCTGGCCGAGCTGGTGCCCGTCCGGGACGAAGCGCCCGGCGTTCTCCCGGGTCCGGTAGAACCAGACCAGGAACACCACGGCGGTCACCACGAGGACGGCGGTCGACACGGCGCCCACCGCCCCGGCGAGGGTGACGAAGCCGTCGAAGGAGTCCGGGAGCCGCTGCGAGGTCCCGTCCGCGAGGTCACCGAACTCCGCGTAGGCGTACAGGTCGAGCCCCACCACGCCCAGCGAGACCACCGCGTTCAGGCCCAGCAGGACGGAGGCCGCGATCCCCACGCCCTCCGGCGAACGGTAGTCCGTCCCGGAACAGGCCAGGCACCGCCCGGTCAGCTCCAGCCCCGGACGCCGGCCGCAGGTCACACACATCATCGGTCGAACCAACTCCCCCACCTCGATCACCGGGAGCTCCCCCGGGCGCGCCGAACCCTAGCGCCCTCCGACATCGGTTCGCCACCGAAAAGCCGCAGGTCAGCCACCCTGTCACCAGATGTCCGACAAATCCCGCACCGGCCCTGCGCCTGGCCCTGCGCCGCTCGCACGCCCGGCGGCCCGGCGGCCCGGCCCGGCGAGCCGGAGGGCCCGTCCGGGGGAGAATGGCCACCATGTCCCGACGCCGCGCCACCACGCCCCGTACCGCCAAGACCACCGGCTCCCCCGCTGCCCCCGCCGCCGTGCCGGCCGCCGGCTCGCCCTGCCCCTGCGGCCTGCCCGCCGCATACGGGGAGTGCTGCGGGCGGCTGCACCGGGGCGAGGCCGCGGCCACCACCGCCGAGCAGCTGATGCGCTCGCGGTTCAGCGCCTTCGCGGTGGGCGACGCGGCGTACCTGCTGCGCACCTGGCACCCCGACACCCGGCCGGCCTCGCTCGACCTGGATCCGGCGCTGCGCTTCACCCGGCTGGAGGTGGTGGGCGCCACCGAGGGCGGACCGTTCCACAGCGAGGGGACGGTGTCGTTCCGCGCCCACTGGTCCGAGGGCCGGGAGAGCGGTGTGCTGACCGAGAACAGCCGCTTCCTGCGGCACGAGGGCGCCTGGGTGTACCACGAGGCGCTGTCGCTGAGCTGAGCTGAGCCGTCCCGCGCGCGGCGGGTTACACGTAGTCGTCCAGGCGGGCGAGCGCGAAGCCCTGCGCGGTGACCTCCTCCAGGACCTTGCGCAGCAGGTCCGTCATGCGACCCGGCCACAGGTCCGGGCCGCGGAAGTGGGTCAGGATGATGTCGCCGGCGTTCAGCCGCCGGTCGAGCTGTCGGTACTCCATGCGGTCGGGGAAGACCTCCTCGTTCCACATCGCCACCGCCTCGATGCCGCAGGAGGCCGCGGCCCGCAGGGTGTCCGCGTTGTACTCGCCGTACGGGGGCCGCAGCAGCCGGGGACGGACGCCGACGTGCTGCTCCAGCCGGTCCTGCTGGCCGCAGATCTCCTCGCGCTGCTGCTCGTAGCCGAGCAGCTCGAGGTTGCGGTGGTTGAGGGTGTGGTTGTTGACCGCGTCGAGGCCGCCGGCCAGGTCGCGGAAGTAGCCGTAGTCGGACCGGGCCATGTAATCGGCGACGAACGAGCTGATCGGGATGCCCAGTTCGTGGACCATCCGGGCGAATTCCGGGTCCTTCTCGAATCCGTCGTCCACGGTCAGGAAGACGATCCGCTCCTCGGTGGGCACCCGGTACACCACGGGTGGCAGCCCCTCCGTGCGCCGGACGCCCTGGGTGCCCTCGGGCGCGGTCTCCAGCCGGGCCCGGGTGGCCGGCCGCGCGGGCGCGGTGAGCGGCGGCCGAGCGAGCCCCCAGCGGTGGGCGGTCTCCAGTGCGGCCCGGGCGGCGCTCTGGCGCCGGGTCACCGCCGCGGCGCCGGTCTCCTCCTCCTGCCGCGCCGCGCGGGGCAGGGTCAGCGGTACGGCGGGGGGCCGCAGGCCGCCCCGGTCGGCGGCCTCCTGCGGGGCCTGCGCCCCGGACGCCCGCTCCTGCGCCTCCCCCTGCGGGGCGGCGGGCACGGGTGGGGCCGCGCTGCTCGGGGCCGGCCGGCCGGCCGTGTCCGCGCCCGGCGCCGCGCAACCGGCCAGGACGGCGGAGAGGCAGACCGCTGCCGCGGCTATCCCGCGGGCCCGGCGGTCCGACGCCGGATTAGTACGACAATCTGACGATGTGTGCATGGAGCAGTGCTTCCCCCGCGGCCCGCTCCCGCCAATCCCCCCACTCCCGCACCTCACCCGCCCGGAGCATCCGCCCGGCCGCCGACGTCCCGACCGCCCGGAGCATCGGCCGTGCCCGCCGGCAGCTCCCCGGCGGCCACAGAATATGCGGTGCGCGAAGGGCTCCCGGCCGACCATAATGCCCCGCATGACGATCATGAAGCCGGCCGCCACCGACCCCTGGACCGTCGCGCCGGCGGAGGTCGGCACGGCGGAGTCCACGGCGCTGCTGCGGGACTACTACACCGAGGTGGCCAACCGGTACTACCGGCTGCACCACGGCCGCGACTGCACCCCCGAGGAGATCGAGACCGGCCTCGCCGGCTCCCCCAGCGACGACCTGGCCCCGCCCACCGGCGCCTTCCTGCTCGGCCGTCACCTGGGCGAGCCCCAGGCCTGCGCCGGACTGCGGGTGCTGGACGACCGGACCGCCGAACTCACCCGGGTCTTCGTCCGCCCCGGGGCGCGCGGCACGGGCGGCGGCGCCCGGCTGCTCGCCGCCGTCGACGCGGCCGCCCGCGGGCTCGGCGCCGAACGGATCGTCCTGGACACCCGGCTCGACCTGGTCGAGGCCCGGGCGCTCTACCTCCGCCACGGGTACGCCGAGATCCCCGCCTACAACAACGGCCCGTACGCCCAGGTCTGGTACGGCAAGGAGCTGGCGACACCCGCTCGGACCGGCTGACCGGGCCGGGGGCGAGCTCCTCCCCGCGGGATCCCGAGAGATCACGAGAGACCAGGAAGGATCAGGGCGGCAGGACGCGCCAGCCGGACACCGGCCGGGGGGCCGCCGTCGCGGCGAGCAGTTCGGCGGCGTCCGGCGGGTTGGCGCCGGCGCGGGAGACGGTGAGGGCGGCCGCCGTCGCCGCCCGGGCCATGGCGCGGGTCAGCACGGCGTGGTCGCCCAGGCCGGTGCGGGCGTCGAACGGCCCCCGCTCGTACCGGGCCGCCAGCAGCGCCGCCATGAACGAGTCGCCCGCGCCCACGGTGTCCACCACCACGACGGGCACCACGGGCACCTCCACCGCGCCGTCCGCCGTGTAGGCCGTGGCGCCGCCCGCGCCCCGGGTGACGATCACCTCCGACGGCCCGAGGTCCAGCCAGCGCCGGGCGACCGCCGCCGGGTCCTCGCCGGGGTAGAGCCAGGCGAGGTCCTCGTCGCTGGCCTTGACCAGGTCGCTGAGCCCCACGCAGTGCTCGACCCGGCCGACGGCCGGCCCGTGCTCACCCATCAGCGCGGGCCGCACATTGGGGTCGTAGCTGACCACCACCGCGCCGCGCAGCCGCTCGACCAGGTCGAGCACCGCGCCCGCACCCGGCTCGGTGACCGCGCCGATCGACCCCAGGTGCAGGTGGTGCGGCCGCGCCGCGAACGCGGGTCCGGCCTCGTCCAGCGCCGCCGCCCCGAGCGTCCACGCGATGTCGAAGCCGTACCGCGCCCGGCCCCGCCCGTCCAGCCCCACCACCGCCGACGGCGTCCGCCCGCCGTCCTCGGCGACCACCGTGACCCCGGCCGACTCCAGGTGCGCCCTGATCAGCCGCCCGTACGCGTCGTCGCCCAGCTGCGTCACCAGGGTCACCGCCCGCCCCAGCCGGGCCAGCCCGTACGCCACGTTCGCCGGACTCCCGCCGGGGTGCACCCGCTCCACGCCGTCCGCCCCGCGGACGATGTCCGCCACGCACTCCCCGACCACCAGGAATCGGACGGAGCCGGGACCTTCACACATCCGCGCACTCCCGGGCTCGGCATCGACATGACGAGCACCCAGCCTAGAGCGCCGCGGTCGGCGGGCGTACGCGCGTACGGAAGCGCGGGCGTACGGTGGACGGGTGTGCGGGCGCGCGGTGTGCGGGCATGGAAACGGCCGCCGGACCTGGCCAGGTTCTCCGACGGCCGTGGCCCCGCCCGTCAGGGGGCGGGGCACTTCGAACGTTATGACAGGGCGCAGCCGGATGGCCACCGATGTGGGCCGTCCGGGGGAAGCCGCGTGTCGCGGGGCCGGCCGGGGCGGGGTGGGGCGGCTTGCCGGAGGCTTCGACTACGATCCGTGTCCAGCCGACCACCCGACGTGTCGGACGCCCCGGAAGCGGTGATCCCCCTGTCCAGGCCCTGTTCCAGCCCCGCCCTCGCCCTCGCCTCGGTGCTGCTCTGCTTCGCCACCGTGATGCCGGACGCCACCGCCGCCGCACCCGGGGGCCTCGGCGACCCGGTGTTCCCCGGGCTCGGCAACCCGGGCTACGACGCGATCGGCTACGACCTCTCCTTCACCTACCGGCCGGAGAGCCGGACGGTGGACGGCACCACCGTGATGACCGCCCGGGCGCTGGCCGAGCTGCCCTCGTTCGAGCTGGACGCCCTCGGCCTGACCGTGCGCTCGGTGGCGGTCGACGGGCGGGCGGCGGGCTTCGAGACGCACGACGAGAAGCTGCGGATCGTGCCGGCCTCGCCCGTTCCGCGCGGGGCGCCGCTCACCGTGACGGTCGGGTACTCGGCCGACCCGCGCGCCCGGCTGCCGCACACGGGGTGGGTGCCGACGCCGGACGGCTTCGCGGTGGCCGCCCAGCCCGAGGGGGCGCACACGGTGTTCCCGTGCAACGACCACCCGAGCGACAAGGCCCGGTTCACGATCAGCGTCACCGCGCCGGAGGGCACTGCCGGGGTCGCCAACGGCACGCTCACCGGGACCTCCCGGCAGGACGGGGTCACCACCCGCCGGTACGTCCCGGCCGAGCCGATGGCCACCGAGCTGCTCCAGGTGTCGGTCGGCGCCTACACCGTGCGTGAGCGCACCGGCCCGCACGGGCTGCCGCTGCGCGACGTGGTGCCGACCGCGCGGGCCGCCGACCTGGAGCCGGCGCTCGCGCTGACCCCGGGCCAGCTGGAGTGGGCCGAGCGGCACCTCGGGCCGTACCCGTTCGAGACGTACGGGCTGCTGCCGGCCGACACCGACGACCCGGACGCCTTCGGTTTCACCGGTCTGGAGACCCAGACCCTGACGCTCTACAAGCCGAACTTCCTGCTGCTCCCGGAGGCGGAGATCGGCGGGCACATGATGCACGAGCTGGCGCACTCCTGGTTCGGCAACAGCGTCACCCCCGCCACCTGGTCGGACCTCTGGCTGAACGAGGGCCACGCCGACTACTACGGGCTGATGTACCTCTACGAGCGCGGCTGGACCGACTCGGAGGGCTTCACCACGTTCGAGCAGCGGATGCGCGACGTGTACGCCAAGGGCGACCGGTGGCGCCAGGACTCCGGGCCGGTCGCCGGGCCCACCGCCGAGTCGCTGTTCGACAGCCAGCGCTACACCGGGGGCGCGCTGGTGCTGCTCGCACTGCGCGAGCGGGTCGGCCAGGCGGCCTTCGAGCGGATCGAGCGCGCCTACCTGCGCGCGCACCGCCACGGGACGGCCACCACCGCCGACTTCCTGCGCATCGCCTCGGCGGAGTCCGGCCAGGACCTCGCGGCGTTCCTGACCGACTGGCTGTACGGACTGCGCACCCCGCCGATGCCCGGTCACCCCGACTGGACGGTGGACCCGGTCGCCCGCGGCGACCTGACCGACCGCGGCCCGGGCGGGGTGCCCCGGGGGACGGGCACGCTGCCCCAGGGGACGGACGCGCTGTAGGGCGGGCACTCCGTGGGGCCGGCCTGTCGGCGGGCGGGTCGGTTGTCGGGTGGGCTGGTTGTCGGCCGGGCCCCGTACGCCCCGGCGCGCCGGTCGGGTGCGCCCGGGCGCCGTCGGCGCGCCGGTGCACGGGCCGGCGGGGCGGGAGCATCGTGGTGCCCAC
>NZ_JBSGFD010000283.1:0-8169 GCF_053603215.1 Kitasatospora sp. NPDC004240
CCCGAGTACATGGTCCCGGCCGCGTTCGTCACCCTCGACACCGTCCCGCTGAGCAACAGCGGCAAGGTCGACACCCGCGCCCTGCCCTCCCCCGATCTCGACGCGTTCACCACGAGCGGCTACACCGCCCCCCGCACTCCGATCGAAGAGCGTCTCGCCGCAGTCTGGGCCGAGGTCCTCGGCCTGACCCAGGTGGGTGTCGAGGACAGCTTCTTCGACCTCGGCGGCGACTCCATCCGCGCCGTCCGCCTCGTCGGCGCCCTCCGCGCGGCCGGCTATGACGTCTCCATCCCGGACGTCTTCGAGCAGCGCACCATCGCCGCCATGGCCGCCGCCCTCCCGGGCGTCGGCACCGGCGAATCGCTGATCACCGCCGTCCAGCCCTTCGCCCTCATCGGCGAGGACGACCGCAACGCCCTCCCGGCCGACGTCGTCGACGCCTACCCGCTCTCGCAGGCCCAGACCGGCATGCTCGTCGAGCTGATGGCCTCGGGTGATCGCGGGCTCTACCACAACCTCAACTCCTTCCGGGTCGCCGAGTCCATCGGCTACGCGGAGGAGGAACTCCGGCGCGCGATCGACATCCTGGCGGCACGTCATGAGATCCTGCGCACCTCGATCGCACTGTCCGGGTACTCGCAGCCGCTGCAGCTCGTCCACGCCTCGGCGCGGATCCCGCTCACCACCGTCGACCTGCGCGGCCTCACCTCCGAGCAGGTCCAGGAGCGGGCCCGCGGGTACGTCCGGCAGGAGCGTGCGGCGGGCTTCGGCCTGGCCGCCGCCCCGCTGCTGCGGATCGCCGCGCACATCGAGTCCGACCGGGCCTGGCACCTGACCTTCAGCCACAGCCACACCGTGACCGACGGCTGGACGCTCAACTCCCTGCTGATGGAGCTCCTGGACGTCTACCAGGCCCTGTGCGACGGCCGCGAACCAGCAGCCTACGAGGTGCCGGCCGTCCGCTACGCCGACTACATCGCCGCCGAACAGGCCTCCCTGGCCGACCCCGCCGACCAGGACTTCTGGCAGCAGGTCGTCGACGAGCACAGCCCGCTGGTCCTGCCTGGCAGCTGGGCGGACCAGGCGGCGCCGCAGGCCTCGGCCGGCCGGACCGTCGACTACGCCGACCTGGAGGACGGCCTGCGCGTCCTCGCCACCCGGGCGAAGACCTCGCTCAAGAGCGTGCTGCTGGCCGCGCACCTCAAGGTGATGTCCGCGCTCACCCCCGACGAGGCCTTCCACACCGGCGTGGTCTATCACGGCCGGCTGGAGGCCCCCGGCGCCGACCGTGTACTCGGCATGCACCTCAACACCCTCCCCTTCCCGGCCACCCGCGGCGCCCGCACCTGGCGCGAACTGGTCGAGCGGACGTACGCCACCGAGACCGCCATCTGGTCCCACCGCCGCTACCCGCTGCCCGCCGTCCAGCGCGCCGCGGGCGGCGCCGCGGGCCTGGTCTCGACCCTCTTCGACTACCAGGACTTCCACCAGGTCGACACCGGGAGGGTCGGCGGCGGCATCGGCATCGACGGCGGCCTGGACGGCGGCGGCAACGAGTTCGCCCTGATGGCCATCGCCGGCAACGGGCGACTCGGCCTCGCCGCCGGCACCGCCGCCCTCGGTGGCAGTGGCCTGGAGCGGCTGGCCGCCCTCTACCGGCTGGTCCTGGAGTCGATGGCGGCCGACCCGGACGGCGACGCCCTCGCCGTCCCGCTCCCCGAGGCCGACCGCCGGCTGCTCGCCGAGTGGCAGCGGAGCACCGAGCAGCCCGTGGACAACTGCCTCCACGAGCTGTTCGCCGCCCGGGCCGCCCGTACCCCGGACGCGGTCGCCCTCACCAGCGGTGACCTGAGCCTCACGTACGCGGAGCTGGACGAGCGGGCCAACCGGATCGCCCACCACCTCACCGCCCTCGGCGCCCGCCCCGACACCGTGGTCGGCGTCAGCCTGGAGCGCGGCCCGGACCTCGTCCCGGCCCTGCTCGGCGTGCTGAAGTCCGGCGCGGCCTACCTACCGCTGGACCCCTCCAACCCGGCCGACCGCCTCGCCTACATGCTGGCCGACGCCAAGGCCGAACTCCTGGTCACCCACTCCTCCTTGGACGTGCTGGAGTTCCCGGGCACCCGTGTACTCATCGACGCCCATGCGGAGGAGATCGCGGCCCGCCCGGCGACCGCCCCCGTGACGGACGTGCGCCCGGACAACCTGATCTACGTCATCTACACCTCCGGCTCCACCGGCCTGCCCAAGGGCGTCAGCCTCACCCACGCCAACGTCGCCCGGCTGTTCACCACCACCCGCGAACAGCTCGCCTTCTCGGCCGACGACGTGTGGGCGCTGTTCCACTCCTACGCCTTCGACGTCTCCGTCTGGGAGATGTGGGGCGCCCTGCTGCACGGCGCCCGCCTGGTCGTCGTCCCGCCCACCGTGAGCCGCTCCCCGCACGACCTGATCGACCTGCTGGTCCGCGAGCGGGTCAGCGTGCTGTGCCAGACGCCCTCCGCCTTCCGCGCGCTGTCCGGCCTGGCCGAGCAGGACGACCCGCGGGTGGACGAACTCGCCCTGCGCGCCGTCATCTTCGCCGGCGAGCGCCTCGACATGGCCGAACTCCGCTCCTGGACGGCCCGCAAGGGCACCGAGCACCCGGCCCTGGTCAACATGTACGGCCCCACCGAGATCACCGTCTACGCGACCCACCACGTGATCACCGCCGACGAGGTGGCCACCTCCCACCGCAGCAACATCGGCCACTCGCTGGGCGACCTGAGCATCCACCTGCTGGACCCGGCCGGCCACCCGGTGCCGGTCGGCGTGCCCGGCGAGATGTACATCGGCGGCCCGGGCCTGGCCCGCGGCTACCTCGACCGGCCCGGACTCACCGCCGAGCGCTTCGTCCCCGACCCCTTCGGCGCCCCCGGCTCCCGTCTCTACCGCACCGGCGACCTCGTCCTGCGCCTGCCCGACGGCGCCATCGACTTCCTCGGCCGCATCGACGGCCAGGTCAAGATCCGCGGCTACCGCGTCGAGCTCGGCGAGATCGAGGCCGCGCTGGGTGCCTGCGCCGGGGTGCGCCAGGCCGTGGTCACCGTCCGAGAGAACGCGGCGGGAGAGAAGTCCCTGGTCGGCTACGTCGTCACCGGGTCCGCCGGCGCGGGGGCCGACACGGCCGCGCTGCGTGCCGCGCTGGCCGTCACGCTGCCGGAGTACATGGTCCCGGCCGCGTTCGTCGCCCTGGACGCCCTCCCGCTGAGCAACAGCGGCAAGCTCGACCGCCGTGCCCTGCCCGCCCCGGACCTCGACGCCTTCACCACCGGCGGCTACACCGCGCCACGCACTCCGCTGGAGGAGCGTCTGACCGCGATCTGGGCCGAGGTCCTCGGCCTGACCCAGGTGGGCGTGGAGGACAGCTTCTTCGACCTGGGCGGCGACTCGATCCGTGCCGTCCGCCTGGTCGGAGCGATGCGCGCGGCCGGCTACGACGTGAGCATCCGCGACGTCTTCGACCACCGCACGGTCGCCGCGCTGGCCGCCACGGTCGGCGACGGCGGCGCGTCGCTGATCACCGCCGTCCGGCCCTTCGCGCTGATCGCGGAGGAGGACCGCAACGCCCTCCCCGCCGGCATCGTCGACGCCTACCCGCTCTCGCAGATCCAGACCGGCATGCTCGTCGAGCTGATGACCTCCGGCGACCGCGGGCTCTACCACAACCTCAACTCCTTCCGGATCCCCGACGCCCACCCCTTCGACGCCACCGCCATGCGTGGCGCACTCGACCTCGTCGCCGACCGCCACGAGATCCTGCGCACCTCACTGCACCTCGCGGACTACTCCCAGCCCCTCCAGCTCGTCCACGCCACCGTCCGGTTCCCGCTCACCGTCCACGACCTGCGCGGCCTCACCCCCGAGCAGGCCGGGGAACGGGCGGACGCGTACGTACGGGAGGAGCGCGCGGCGGGCTTCGACCTGACGGCCGCCCCGCTGCTGCGCTTCGCCGTGCACATCGAGTCCGACCAGGCCTGGCGGGTCACCACCAGCCACAGCCACACCGTCACCGACGGCTGGACGCTCAACTCCCTCCTCATGGAGCTCCTGGACGCCTACCAGGCCCTGCGCGACGGCCGCGAACCGGCAGCCTTTGTGGCACCCGCCGTCCGCTACGCCGACTACATCGCCGCCGAACAGGCCTCCCTCGCCGACCCCGCCGACCAGGCCTTCTGGCAGCAGGTCGTCGACACCCACAACCCCCTCGCGCTCCCCGCCGGTTGGGGCGGCGAGCCGGGTGGACAGGTGAGCCACCGGGTGCCGTTCGCGGACCTGGAGGACGGGCTGCGCGAGCTGGCCGCCCGAGCGAAGACCTCGCTCAAGAGCGTGCTGCTCTCGGCCCACCTCAAGGTGCTGTCCTCACTCACCCCGGATGCCGCCTTCCACACCGGGGTGGTCTACCACGGCCGTCTGGAGGCGCCGGGCGCCGACCGCGTACTCGGCATGCACCTCAACACCCTCCCCTTCCCGGCCAGTCGGGGATCGAGGACCTGGCGCGAGCTGGTCGAGCGGACGTACGCCACCGAGAGCGCCATCTGGTCGCACCGCCGCTACCCCCTGCCTGCCATCCAGCGCGCCGCCGACAACACCCGCGAGCTGCTCACCGTCCTCTTCGACCACCACGACTTCCACCAGGTCGACACCGCCACCGTCGACGTGGACGGCGGGATCAACGACGGCACCACCGAGTTCGCGCTCAACGCGATCCCCTCGAACGGGTACTTCAACCTGACCGGCTCGACGGAGTACTTCACCGCGGAGAGCCTGGAGCGGCTGGGCGCGATGTACCGGCTGGTGCTGGAGGCCATGGCCACCGACCCGGACGGGGACGCGCGTGCCGCCCACCTGCCCGCGGCCGAGCTCTCCCTGCTGCTCGACACCTGGAACACCACCGTCGAGCAGCCCGTGGAGGAGTGTGTCCACGAGCTCTTCGCGGCCCAGGCCGCCCGCACCCCGGACGCCGTCGCCCTCACCAGCGGTGACCTGAGCCTCACCTACGCCGAGCTGGACGAGCGGGCCAACCGGATCGCCCACCACCTCATCGCCCTGGGCGCCGGCCCCGAGCGGATCGTCGGCCTCTCCCTGGAGCGCGGCCCCGACCTGATCCCGGCCCTGCTCGGCATCCTCAAGTCCGGCGCGGCGTACCTGCCGCTGGACCCGGCCAACCCGGCCGACCGCCTCGCCTACATGCTGGCCGACGCCAAGGCCGAACTCCTCGTCACCCACTCCTCCTTGGGTGAGCTGGAGTTCTCGGGCACCCGTGTGCCCATCGACGCCCATGCGGAGGAGATCGCGGCCCGCCCGGCGACCGCCCCCGTGACGGACGTGCGCCCGGACAACCTGGTCTACGTCATCTACACCTCCGGCTCCACCGGCCTGCCCAAGGGCGTCAGCCTCACCCACGCCAACGTGGTGCGCCACTTCGCCACCACCCGCGAGCAGTTCACCTTCCGGCCGGACGACGTGGTCACCCAGTCGCACGCCTACAGCTTCGACGTCTCCGTCTGGGAGATGTGGGCCGCCCTGCTGCACGGCGGCCGGCTCGTCGTCGTCCCCTCGTCGGTCGCCCGCTCGCCGCACGACCTCCTGGACCTCATGGTCGAGCAGCGGGTCACCGTCCTGCTGCAGACGCCGTCCGCGTTCTCCGGGCTCGCCGCGGCCGCCAAGGACGGCGACCCGCGGATCGACCGGCTGGCCCTGCGCCTCGTCGCCTTCGGCGGCGAGCGACTGGAGGCCGTCGAACTCCAGCCCTGGGTCGCCCGGATGGGGCTGGAGAACCCCGAGCCGGTCAACCTGTACGGCCCGACCGAGACCACCATGCACTGCGCCTACCACCGGGTCGGCGCCGAGGACCTCGCCGACCCGCGCCGCAGCGTCATCGGGCGCCCGGTCGGCGACCTCACCATCCACCTGCTGGACGCGGCCGGCCACCCGGTGCCGGTCGGCGTCCCCGGCGAGATCCACGTCGGCGGCCCCGGCCTGGCCCGCGGCTACCTCGACCGCCCCGGACTCACCGCCGAGCGCTTCGTCCCCGACCCCTTCGGCCCGCCCGGCTCCCGCCTCTACCGCACCGGCGACCTCGCCCGCCGCCTGCCCGACGGCACCCTGGACTCCCTCGGCCGCATCGACAGCCAGGTCAAGATCCGCGGCCACCGCGTCGAGCTCGGCGAGATCGAGTCCGCGCTGACCTCCCGCCCGGGCATCCGCGACGCCGTGGTGACCGTCCACGAGCCGGCCCCGGGGGTCAAGCGGCTGATCGCCTACCTGGTGGCGGCCGGGCCGCTCGACCTGACCGAGCTGCGCGCCCGGCTCGGCGAGAGCCTGCCGGAGTACATGGTCCCGGCCGGGTTCGTCCTGCTCGACCGGATCCCGCTGACCAGCAGCAGCAAGGTCGACGTGCGTGCTCTGCCCGCCCCCGACGCCGAGGCCTTCAGCGCCTCGGAGTACGTCGCCCCGCGCACCCCCGCCAAGGAGCGGATCGCCGCGATCTGGGCCCAGGTCCTCGGCCTGCCGCAGGTGGGCGTGGAGAGCAGCTTCTTCGACCTCGGCGGCGACTCGATGCGGGTCGTCCGCCTGGTCGGCGCGCTGCGCGCGGCCGGCTTCGACATCACCGTCCCCGCGGTCTTCGAGCACCGCACCGTCGCCGCGCTGGCCGCCACGGTCGGCGACGGCGGCGAGTCCCTGATCACCGCCGTCCGGCCGTTCGCGCTGATCGGCGACGCCGACCGGGCGATGCTGCCCGCCGACGCCGTGGACGCCTACCCGCTCTCCCAGGTGCAGACCGGCATGCTCGTCGAGCTGCTCGCCACCGCCTCCGCCACCGGGCGGAGCCTGTACCACAACGTCAACTCCTTCCTGATCAGGGACGGGCAGCCCTTCTCGCTGGAGGCCCTGCAGGGCGCCGTGGACACCGTGGCGGCCCGGCACGACATCCTGAGGACCTCCATGCACCTGGAGGGCTTCGGCGAACCGCTGCAGATCGTGCACGCCACCGCCGACTACCGGGTGGTCCTGGAGGACCTGCGCGGCCTCGACCAGGACGAACGGGCCCGGCTGAAGGGCGAGTTCCTCCAGCGCGAGCAGTCCCGGACCTTCGACCTCACCGTCGCGCCGCTGCTGCGGGTCTCCGCCCTCGTCGAGTCCGAGGGCTCCTGGCGGCTCAACTTCACCTACAACCACGCCATTTCGGAGGGCTGGAGCTACAACTCGCTGCTGATGGAGGTGCTCGACCGCTACCGCGCGCTGCGCGACCCGGGCACGCCGGACGCCTACGAGCAGCCGGCGGTGCGGTACGCCGACTTCATCGCCGCCGAGCGGGCCGCCCTCGCCGACCCGGCGACCCAGGCCTTCTGGCAGGGCATCGTCGAGGAGCACTCGCCCCTGACGCTCCCGGCCGGCTGGGCCGCGGAGGCGGGCGAGGCGACCCGCCGCCACCTCCAGGTGCCGTTCGCGGACCTGGAGGACGGGCTGCGCGAGCTGGCCGCCCGAGCGAAGACCTCGCTCAAGAGCGTGCTGCTCTCGGCCCACCTCAAGGTGCTGTCCTCACTCACCCCGGATGCCGCCTTCCACACCGGCGTGGTCTACCACGGCCGCCTGGAGGCCCCGGGCGCCGACCGGGTGCTCGGGATGCACCTCAACACCCTGCCCTTCCCGGTCACCCAGGGTGCCGCGACCTGGCGTGAGCTGGTCGAGCAGACGTACGCGACGGAGACCGCGATCTGGTCGCACCGCCGCTACCCGCTGCCCGCCATCCAGCGCGCCGCCGGGAACACCCGCGACCTGCTCACCGTGCTCTTCGAGTTCCTCGACTTCCACCAGGTCGACACCGACACGGTCGACGTGGACGGCGGCGTCAGCGACGGGATCAACGAGTTCGCGCTCAATGTCATCCCGACCCGCGGCAGCGTGAACTTCCACGTCTCCGCCGGGGTGCTGAGCCAGGCGAGCCTGGAGCGGCTGGGTGGGATGTACCGGCTGGTGCTGGAGGCGATGGCCGCGGACGCGGAGGGTGACGCGCGGGGGGTGTTCCTGTCGGAGGCGGAGCGGGCGGTGTTGTCCGCGCCGGTGCGGGAGGTGGCGTGGGCGTGCGGGAGTGCTCCGCAGGCACTGGCCGAGCGGGCCGGGGAG